>CAYVTJ010000029.1:0-10303 GCA_964454475.1 Microcaldota archaeon
AAGGCTCCTGCAGTCGACAACTGTGATTCTACGGGAAAATTTTAAATTGATACCCAAAAAGATAAAACAGACAACCTTCTTTATTTTAATCTGGCGAAGTCAAGTTGATAACAAGCTTTTTTATTCGAGTCTAACCATCACCTATTTATGCCGACCGTCAAGGACCTGGTTAAGGAACGATTTGGAGAACTCACCAGAATCCAGAAGATGGCCATTCCTAAAGTCCTGGAGGGTGAGAATACCCTTATCCTTGCTCCCACCGGATCAGGAAAAACTGAAGCTGCCCTGCTTCCAATTCTTGAGAGGATCAAACCCATGGAGAAGGGCATCTGCGCACTCTATATCACACCTTTGAGGAGCCTAAACAGGGACCTCCTGAAGCGCTTTTCCTGGTGGTGTGAGCGGCTTGACATAAGCCATGCTGTGAGGCATGGAGACACCACACAGCATGAGAGGACAAAACAGAGGAAGAACCCACCCAGAATACTTCTGACCACCATCGAATCTCTTCAGGCTCTTCTGATGGGGAAAGTGATGAGGAATCATCTTCTTAACATTAAATATGTCATAGTTGATGAAATACACGATACGGTAGACAACAAAAGAGGCGCTCAACTTTCCCTTGGGCTTGAGCGTCTTGCCGAGATCGCGGATTTTATGCGGATCGGGATCAGCGCCACGGTGGCAAGAGAGGGAGATGCAGCAAGATTATTATTCGGAAACCGACCATATTCGATCTGTGAAGCAGGGAAAAATCGGAAGATGGATATATCTGTTGAAAACTACAAGACACAACAGCAGAAAATAAGGAGGATCAACGAACTGGTAAAGGAGAACAAAACCTTGATTTTTGTAAACACCAGAAGTGCTGCAGAAGAGATTGGAGCATCCCTTATCGAAAAGAAAACTCCTGTCGAGGTTCACCATGGATCCCTCGATAAAAAACTCAGAATGGATTCAGAGGATCGTTTCAAGAACGGAGACCTGAAATCGATAATCTGCACGTCCTCCCTGGAACTCGGAATCGATATAGGAGATGTGGATCTTGTAATACAGATTGGTTCTCCTCATCAGGTCTCAAGGCTCATACAAAGGGTGGGGAGATCCGGTCATTCTCTCCATTCTACTCCAAGAGGGGTGATGATTAGTAGTGATGAGGATGATCGACTCGAATGCGAGGTAGTCAACATCCTGGCATCCAATGGCTGGATGGAGGAGAAGATTCCTGAACTCGGTCCTCTCGATGTCATTGCTCACCAAGTGATCGGCCTTTGCCTTGATTTTGGCAAGATGAATCTTGAGAAGATTCACAACATATTCTCACGCTCTGGCATATACTTCATAGATTACAAGACATTGAGAAGGATAGCACTGCAGCTTTTCTCTGAAGGCCTGCTTTTTTTTGATGAATCTTCTGATGGTACAATACAGATAAAGGCAAAACAAAGAGCAAGGATGTATTACTTCTCTTACCTGAGCACCATCCCTAAGATGAAGAGGTATCTGATGAAGGATATTTCAAGGAACAGGATAATCTCCAGCCTTGACGAGGAATTTGTTATAAGCCTGGGGGATGGCGCCAGTTTTCTTTCAAAAGGGAAACCCTGGAGGGTGGTGGACATAACCGATGATGAGGTACTCGCAGAACCTGGTGCAGGCGATGATATCGCTATCCCTGCCTGGACAGGGGAGGATATACCGGTGCCCTTCAAAGTGGCTCAAGAATCTGGTAGTCTTAGAAATTCTGTGAAAAACATTTCCCCCCTGCCTGATAACAAGAAAGTGGTTATAGAGATTATCGAGGATCTTGTTATTGTTCATGCCTGCTTCGGAAGCAAAGTGAACGAGGGGCTGGGCAGGATGTTCTCGGATTCCCTTTCAAAGCTTGTCGGGGAGAGTGTACGTGCGGTTTCCGATCCATACAGGATTATGGTCAAGTTGCCGTTCCCTCTCCGTAGAGAGCATATATTAAGAGCATTCAGCTTCAGGGATGTCAGGACCCGATTGAAGGAGGTCCTTGATGGTTCTCTCCTTTTCAGGATGAAGTTCCTGCATGTTGCCCGCCTCTTTGGTCTTCTCTCCGAGAATGCGACCGTTGGAAAGAGATTCATTCAGGCCCTTAGATACTCGGTCGTCTATGAGGAGACCGAAAGATATGTCTTCTCCCATTATTTCGATGTAGAGCGGACTTGTGAGATTTCAGAAGACATAAGGTCGGGATCGATCAAATTGGTTGTTGACGAGAGGGAGGAACCCAGCTTTTTCGCCAAGATCGGGATATCCAGGTTTTCAGGTGGCGAGATGGTGGGCGGACTCGAGCCCAGGAAGGAAATGATTAGGGCATTCAGGGAAAATGCACTCTCGAGGACAGTGCGCTTGGTTTGCCTGTCCTGTGGTGCAGAGAGATTTATGCATATTGCAGGGGCCCCAGAAAGAATTGTCTGCCATAAATGCGGACAGCCATCCTATGCTCATGTCCCTCTGAAAAAGACCAAGGAAATCTCGGACAACATGCGTCTTTCCGCCACCCTTGTCAGAGAATTCGGGAAAAGAGCCCTTATAGCCCTCTCAGCATATGGAGTAGGGCCCAAGACCGCAGACAGGATATTGAGAAAACTTCATAAAAACGAGGAAGGCTTTTTTTTCGATCTAATGGATGCACAGAAAAAGTTCATAAAGAACAAGAAATTCTGGAAACCCTGAATTCCCACAAGAGTGGGATTTTGATACCAAGTTTTATAAATGTTGCAACCCCTTCTAATCACAGGTGTGCAAAATGGCAAACAAGGTCATAAATATGCCAGTTGGTCCCAGGCGGAAAAGATCTGAACGCAGGTGTCCTCGGTCGGCAGGATCAGTGGTAATGCCACCTAAGCTTTCCGAATATTTTGATTCATTTCTTCCCAGGCATCAACTAGAGCCGAAGAAAGTGGCCTGTTCCATTGCCATATCAGAACTGGAAAAGGCCGGGTGCCGCGTCTCTCTTGGAAAAAAGGATTTCGGATCTGGTGAAATTGTGAAACTGGATATGCCAAGAGAGATGGCAGAGAATCTTCCTACATCAAAATCAGATGATTTCACCGGAAAACTGCCTTTTAATTCCATCTGTTTCAAAGTTGTCTCTTCAGATAATAGAAGCGAAGTGACTCCGAATGAGCGTGATACCCTTGATGACAGGAAGAATCCGGCATCTCTTGAGAATGCTCCGGATATGCTTTTCGTGGTTCTCTCTTCCTGCGGGATGGGCCCTGCTGCCCGGGAAGTCGGCCATACACTCGAGGGAGCATATTCACAGACTCAGAATCATCGCGAGGTGACAGGAGTCTTTAGAAAGAGTGGTCGCAGATCTCCTGGTGAAGCGGCATCCTAGGAGCTTTTATTCGTTTCCTGCTATCCTTTTTCAGGTGCTCTCAGATGTATAAACAGGTGATCGTAATAAGGGCTGATCTTGGGATGGGAAGAGGGAAGATTGCTGCCCAGGCATCACATGCCTCTTTGCAGGCATATTTGAAAGTTAGGGGGTTGGAACCTGATGTTGCAAGAAGATGGGATGAGACGGGAATGAAAAAGGTCGTACTCAAGGTGAATAGTCGGGCCGAACTTCTTGATTATTACAACAGGGGCAAAGAGGAAGATATCCCTGTCGCTGTTATTCGTGATGCCGGGCACACTCAAATCTCTTCAGGTACATTGACTTCATTCGCTGCAGGCCCATGGGATGTGAAAGATCTCGATAGCATTTATGGGAAATTAAAACTTCTCTAAATGCTCATCTGAATGGTCTTGCCGATCTTCTCATTGGTCTTATGCTTCCGTTTGAGAATCTTTGGAGTCTATTCTTTATCCCTTCCATCTCATTCGGATCCATGGCAGCACACATATCAGCCTCTATCAATACAGAAGGATAAGCGAAATAGCGGCTTATCGAGGACAAGCCGTTTATGATCGATGGAAGTTGTCCCGCCTCGTTTCCGGGGAATTCAATCCTCAGGGGGATATCGTCTGATGATGGTCTGATATAGAAACAAGACCCTTCTTCCATGCTAATGCAGCAGGTCCTTTCTCCTTCTTCAAGGAGATGCCAGCTCAACATAGAGTCCGGTATCTCTGGCTCAATCCGCTCGGAGAGGGTCCTTGCCCTCGTATCTTTGACGATTCCTGCCAGGATGCAACTCTCACATATATCGATCAAATTCCCTCTCGTTGAGATCATATCTTGGTATTCCTTCTCAAGGCTGCTTGTCTTGGCAGGTCTTTGGGAGGGGTGAGGATTTATTGATCCGTCAAGAAGCATCAGATCAGGGGAAAAGCAATCCATTGCGGTTAAGGCCATGCTTAATTCAGCACTCCAGCGGACAACACCTCTCCAGATCATCGCTTCATGTTCGTCAAGAGATGTCCTGGTCAGAATCGCATAATCCGGGCTTCTAGAAGGGATATGGGAACATGAGACAACTTTCCCATCCATATATTCAAAGCATACCGCAACTGCCCTAAATGCTATAATATCTATCCCATGCATGCGCTCATGGAGAATGCCCCCATCAATACCGCATACCTTCATGTCAGGAAGCGACCCCTTCTCCTTTCTTACGAGAAAATCTTCGGCAGAATCATTGGGTGGCTTGTTTCTCTCCTTTAGCTTTTTTACTATCTCGCGGGCCTTTTGATTCTCATTTGCAGCATCTTCTGCAATCTTCAGGAGCTTATCATCCATATCATGAGATGTAGGCAGAACGATTTAAATATCTCTTTGGATAAATTTTTATTATGACATTCTCTGATTTAGACTTAAAAATGATGCTTGATGAGGGCCGGATGGAAGTAACCCCGTTGGAGGACGATCAGATCGGACCTGCAAGTATAGATCTGACATTGTCGGACTGGTGGAGTGTTTTCAGGAGTGAGTATACAGGGAATACTGTCGATCTAAAAGAGACGGGATTCAGAGAAGCCCATAGATCATTCCATGCGGATCAAATCGAGCTTCCCTCAGGTGCAATGTGTCTTGGAAAGACCTTAGAGAAGATAAGCATTCCCGCGGACATTATCGGAAGGCTGGAAGGAAGAAGCAGATATGCCAGGATGGGCTTGACAGTTCATATCACCTCTGCTATAATCCAGCCAGGCAGTAGCAACCATCAGGTCTTGGAGATAGTGAATATGGCGCCTTTTCCGGTCAGGATTCATGCGGGGATGAGAATATCTCAGGCAGTGTTCAATAAGCTTTCCAGCCCGACATCAATGCCATATTCAAGATTTGGCGAAATAGCAAAGAACCAGTGATGCCAATGAAAACACCCGAGATTTCACCGACTATGGTCGGCATAATTACAATAGGAGTGCTCCTTATTGTCATGCTCTATTCGGGAAGCCAGGTAGAGCCCTTTCTCAAAAATGCGAAGACTTCTGTGAGTGAGGCGCCTCTCCATAAGAATACCAAGCTTCAGCTTAGGGGAAAAGAGCATTATGTATATTCCTATCACATGAATGATACTATTTTCAATATGAGCTTCTCGACTATACAGGGACCTGGGTGCCTGATCCTAAAGTATGATGATTCCCCGGATGCATTCTCATGTATCCATGCTGATGGTACGGACGATGGTGGTTCGAACGCCACGCTATCCAACCCATTTTTAGTACCTTTCAAGCCGTGGATGCTTGCAGTTGACAAGCCTTGGAGTTGGAACACCACGATGAGTATCTCTTATGGAAGGATATCCGAACATATATCTTCAGCGAGTTATAAAGTCATTAGAAGGAACACTTACAGGGGACGGTTAGCTTATGTCGTTAGATTGGAGAGCGAGGATTCAGATGACGTCCTTGTATGGGTTGATAAGGATAAAAGGATACTCCTCAAGGAAGAGGGGCCCAATTATAAGATCGAGTTAGTCGAAGGATTGGATGTGGAATAGGCCCTTATTCCTCTCTGAATACGGAGAGAGGAATTACCTTCTTGTCAAGTTCATCCTGAGCAACATCGATGAAACTCAGCTCTTTGTCTTTTATTTTTATCAGAGGAGGCGCCCCACAGGCTAGCTGAAGTGCCCTTGCTCCTATCAGTCTTGCAATTTCATATTTAGTGAATTCCATCATTGACCACCAAAAAACGATAGGATTTAGTTCACAAAACAATATAAAGGGATCCATTCTTTCCAAGTGTAAGTGCTGTTTCTCCTGAGAATTTGAATGTCTTTGCATATCCTCTTTCCACTTTGACCCTCATTCCAGGTACGAGGGACTCGCCTCTATTATCGAAAAGATATATAAGCCCTTCATTGCCTTCGTCATCCTTTATAGATATCCTTGTGTAGAATGCCTTGGTTTTTTTGTTCTTTAGGTATTCCCCTCTTTCCACGTCGGATACAATAAGCAGGTCTGTGTTGATATTCCTCATTCGATTCTTTATTTCTGATATATGTGTTATCTTGGTCTTCTTATATCTGCTCTTTGCCATTCTGAATGCTAGTTTGATATCTCTTTCTGCCGTCGCTATCATCATTTTCATTTCTTTCTTCATAAGGGACTCATCCCCCCCAGAGAGCATCATTGTTTCGTAGGCTTTTTTCACGAACGTATCTGGAAGTTTTGTTATGTCGTCCTCTTGTTTTTGGTCTTCAAGTTCATCCTGCTCGATCTCGGAAATCTCTTTTGCTATCTTATTCTCTATCCTTTTGGTGCCCACTTCTCCGAGTTCATCAGCAAGTTCCTCACTCACAACTGCCGCAACTTCGTCGTTTCCTTCTATCTGCTCTCTTGCCATCACTTCCTCTCCAGGATTGATGTCCGAGACTACTTCCAAGTAACTGGTGAGGAATTCCTGCATAGCTTTTCTTCCGCTATCCTGGTTGTCCTCTCTCTTCTTCGATTTGTTGTATATCTTATCTATCGAGGGCATCATTTTGGATTTCACGAGTTCTGCTTTTTCTTTTCCCCATTTCTTTTCGAATATTCTTGTTATTGGTTCCAGCATTTTTTCCTTTCTCTCAACAGGGACCTTATCTTCAGCAGCTTCAGTATCCTCCTTTTCCTCTTCTTTACCTTTTGAGAATATCTCAGCGAATGACATCACTTCAGCCTCCCCCCCATTCTTTCGATTCTCCAGCAATTTTTGTGCTGCCTGCCTGACGGAGGGGTCCTTATCATAACTAAGTTCGGCAAGTGCGAAAAGTGCTGCTGGATCATCGAATCTCGAAAGTGACTCTGCAGCCTCTATCCGGATCGCTGGATCCGCATCAAAGGTCAATGATACAAGTTTGTTCAATTCAGAAGGTTTTGCCTGTCGCATAGAATTACCTGCAAGAGATTTAACGGTCTACTATTATCCTGCATAGCTATTTAAGTATAACTCCTGTTCTTGGATATTAATATATTTTACTCTTTGATCTTTTGAATCGCATCTAGAACAAAATCAAGATCTTTCTTATCGAAATTGCCCATATGTGCTATTCTGAGTCCGGTTTCCCTGAAACCGCCTCTCGATCCCACGATTCGTATATCATATTTATCAAGAAGAGTGGACCTGATTTTTTTCGCCTTTTCAGCACTTTCGCAGTAGAATCCAGTGACGGTGTTCGATTCGAAACCTCTTTCTGCTATCATGCCAAATCCCATGTCAAGGAGTCTTTGTCGTACATACTTTGCAATCTTTTCGTGCTCTGTTATGCAGCCTTCCGGACCGCCCTTCCTATCGATGGCATCGAATGCTTCCTGAAGAGCATAGAACAGGGATATGGCTGGTGTATTTGGTGTCTGGCTGTCCCTCTCCAACCTTTTCTTGTGTCTTCGGAGGTCCATATAATATCCAGGTATATATTTTCTTGATGAGAATCTTTCCACAGCCTCTTTGCTAAGTCCGAGAAGAGCCATTCCTGGAGGTGCTCCGGTGCCTTTTTGGCTGCCTGTGACGAATCCATCTACCGAGTATTCTTTCATATCCATTTCAGTCCCGGGCCATGCGGAAATCCCGTCTATGATCGTTAACATTCCCTTTGCTTTCGCATATCTGCAGATCTCCTTGATATGATTCTTTATGCCATAACTGGTCTCATTCTGGACCATTGCAAGAACATTCGCATCCGTATTATCTATCTCTTGCTTTACCCTATCGATATTCCAGCCGAAACCTCCTTCAATGTCATGGACTTCGGTCTCTGAGTAGACATTGGCGGTCAGGACTAGTTTGTTCCCGAAATCCCCATTCGGAAAACAAATTGTTTTTTCCTCTTTCATACAGAGGTTGCATATCAATGTTTCGAGGCCAAGCGCTCCTGAACCTGTTATTATATATGACTCATGAGAATTTAGATAATTTCTGAGTCTTTTGGTCAAATCTCCATAGAGTTTGGAGAATTGAGAGCACCTATGAGTTATCATCTCTTTTGTTTGGGCATCTCTTATCCATTTGGTCAGTGGCACAGGTCCGGGAGTTAACAACATCGTCATTTATCCACCTTTTTTCTTTTACCAGGAAACCGATAAAAAGGGATTTTTTTTCTGCAAAGAGGTGTTTTTAAATCCTTTTTGGCATTTTGAGTTGTATGGATACTGATGAATTGAGCCTTTTTAAAGAAGCAGGAAGAGTAGTCGCCCGTATCAGGGAAGAGAGCAAAAGCCTTATCATGGTGGATGCGCCTCTTCTTGATATCGCAGAAACAATAGAGAAAATGATCGATGATGAAGGGGCAAAACCAGCGTTTCCGGTGAATATCTCCATTAATGATGTCGCTGCCCATTATACACCTGAACATGATTGTGCAGATGTGCTAGGCGAAGATGATCTGGTGAAGATCGACCTTGGTGTGGATATAGATGGTGCGATGTCAGATACTGCGTACACCATTGATCTCAGCGGGAAGAACGATAAGCTGGTCGAGGCGTCTGATGCTGCTCTTGATTCAGCGATAGCCGCTATTAAACCCGGAATTTCTGTAGGTGAGGTGGGGGGTGCTATTGAAGATACAATCAAGGGATATGGCTTTCTTCCTATAAGCAATCTATCAGGACATATGGTCAGATCAGATACTCTTGATGCAGGAATAGAGATTCCGAATACCAGGAGCGAGATTCCCTACTCTTTTCACAAAGGTGATGTATTGGCAGTTGAACCTTTTGTCACAGATGGTTCCGGGTTCGTGAAGGATATGGAGCAGGTAGAGATCTTTTCCATATACCAGCCAGGATCTGTGGGGATGAGGCATTCCAGGAAGATACTGGAGTTCGCTTTGAGGAATTATGGAATGCTTCCTTTCGCTGAACGTTGGCTCAGGAAAGAGTTCGGATCAAAACTCATCATTAGCGCGTCGATAAAGGAGCTACTCAAACATCATGTTTTGCGTGGGTACCCTGTCCTGAAGGAGGCAGATAACGGAATGATTTCCCAGGCAGAACACACGGTTCTTGTCACTGATGATGGCTGCGAGGTTTTGACAAGATAAGCTGGGGGTGCCTGAAAAGATAGAATATTCTGATATCCCTGGGATCCACCTCAAAAAAAGGAAGAGAGCAAAGTGTCCGCATGGATCAATGCGAGCATCCCTCTTAATGCGCGGATCGGTGGTGGAACAGCCAATGAAACATACATGGCATTTGATGAATTTCTTTCCGTCTGGAGGATGGTTGATGATTTTAGCATATATCCTTTATTAAGAGGAGATTTTGAGGTTTATGATTAATTATAATACTGTTATCAATTTGATCCCGATGGTGCATCTACTGGAGAATCCTTTGAGGGAGTAGTTAAAATATATCTGTTTTTCATATATATTAAGGGGCCCGTGGCCTAATCTGGACAGGGCAAGTGGCTTCGGATGCCTCTCCTGAGCGCAGGAGATACCACTAGGTTGAGGGTTCGAATCCCTCCGGGCCCGATTTATTATTCTGGTGTTCTGTGTCATGTGTCCAGTTGCCAGATTTGCAGACGTTAGAACTAGACCTACATACTACTCCTTTTTCGTCTTTTTTCTTAGATTGCAGATAGGCTAGAATTCGAGCCCTTATAAATTCGCGTTCTTCTCTTTTCATACCCTCACCTTACCATATTGACGATCTTTTCCACAAGTTTGAGATGAAATTCAGGAGTTATTTTACCAATCCGTCTGATGGTCTGCCTTGAATGTAATTTGATGATCCCCTCAAACCTTGCACCACTGTTTTTATCAACCTGACTTCGCCAGATTAAAATAAAGAAGGTTGCCTGTTTTGTCTTTTTGGGGTATTAATTTAAAATTTTCCCGTAGAATCACAGTTGTCGACTGCAGGAGCCTTGGTTTTCTGGAGACGACTGCTGATAAGAATA
>CAYVTJ010000030.1:0-9972 GCA_964454475.1 Microcaldota archaeon
AATGGTTTTGAGGCAAAGAATCAGCGTGGGCAGGTTTGAAACTGGCGGGAATAGGCATATAGCATATATAGCACGTTAGCTTTTTAAAGCCTTTCTATTATATGTTAATCATAATTAACATAAAACTAAAAACATGGTGATTAAAATTAACGAAAAAATTAAAAGAATGTTAATAGAATTCAATCCCTTTTGGAAGGCGCCTCTGAGATTGGAGTACAGAGACAGATTGGTTTATCCCAATATAAAATCCCTGGTAAAAGAACCACAAATCATCTCCCTTTGCGGACTTAGGAGAGTTGGGAAGACCACAATACTCATGAAGATTATCCAGGATCTATTAGATGATGAATCTCCAGATTCGATACTGTACTTCTCTTTTGATGATTTCCCAAAAGCTGAGCTGTTAGACATTATCGATGCTTTCAGAGATATTCATGGAAAAGAACCAAAATTCCTGTTTTTCGATGAGATCCAAAAACTGCCAAATTGGGCAGAAAAAGTAAAGGTTCTTTACGATACCAAAAAGTACAAAATAATTATCAGTGGTTCAGAGTCCTTATTTCTTCGAAAAGGTAGCAGAGAAAGTCTGGCAGGGAGAATATATGAATTTGAGATTGATGGGTTGACATTTTCAGAGTACTTGGATTTCGTTGATAAAACGGATATGATACAGAAGCCGCAACTTTATGAAAGAGAATTACAAGCAGAAATTAAGAAATATTTCCAGACAGCAGGTTTTCCAGAGTTAATCGGGAAGGATATTGAATTGGTAAAGAGATACATCAAAACAGCAATTATTGAAAAAATTGTATTCTTGGATATGACTCGCATCTATCCCATTGAAGATCCATCTCAGCTTATTTCAATATTGAACATACTTATCGACAATCCTGGAATGATAGTTGATTACAGTTCATTCTCACAGGAATTAGGGATTTCCCGACAGACTGTTTCAAAATATTTCGATTACTTGGAGAAAGCACATTTAGTAGTTAAATTATTCAATTTCTCTAAGAATAGGAGTACTTCTGAGAAAAAACTGAAGAAGTATTATCCAACATTCCTCAGCCCAGCCTTGTTAGCCGATGATACTGCAAACAAACAAGGAAAAATTGCTGAGTCATTCTGTGTGATTGATAGTGGAGCAAAATTTTTCTGGAGAGACAGCTTCAAAGATGAAGTCGATATTATTCTTCAAATGGATAAAGAGATACTTCCTGTAGAAATAAAATACCAAAACAAACCTAGTACAAACAAAGGACTTGAGAAATTCTGCGATAAGTATTCGTGCAAAGAGGCAATTATTATAACAAAGGATCTAAGGAAACATAAAACCAATTTTGCAGAGGTAATGTGGTTGCCAATCTACGAGTTCTTGATTAGATTTGCTAAGAATAAATCAAAAATCAGTCATCATAAGGTAGGGAAGCATGCACACACGAATTAATTCTTCAAAGATAATAATATTTATTTCAGTAGTTTTACCCACAAAAAACCAAAGAGGGCCACGGCCGGGATTTGAACCCGGTCAAAGAGCTTACTGCAACCTTCCGACCTTTTAAACCGCAGGACTATTGCCTGCGTATGTACAAGTCAAAAGGCCACCACAGGCTCCCATGCTACCTTTACACCACCGTGGCCATGATAAAAGAAGATTTTGAGCCATCAAATATAAAAAACAACATCTTTGGATGAGGATTTTGCCCCTATTTCATACCTCCACAATAGAAATATTTCCAGAGTGGGATTGTCTTCCTCAATTATTCCGACATCCGATATTCAGGAAACATGACATTAATGTTTGAAGATTATGTTTTTCGATGCCAACGAACGCATGAGGCTGGATCCATCCCCACAAAAAAATTCCACCTCTCTAGCACCGCTTGATTCGATATAATATTTAAGATCATTAAAATCCGCATGATCAGATAAGGGGAATGAATTATCAGTATTGAAGGGATGGATCATTGCCCACCCCGTCGCAACAGCACAGAGTGTATTTCTACCGAATGCATCAGAAAGCCTTGAAGCGAAATGCCTTTTTGCGGATTTCATGGGAACGATGCCAACGAACCGATCGGACATGATTTCTTCAGCCTCATCAGAGCCAACCACAGCACGATCAAGATGTATGCCATTTCTTTCTAAAATCTGACAGTTACGTTCAGTCTTCTCAGTGACGAGCGGGGCTAAACCACAATACTCGTTGAGTACCTTGACAATCTCCTGGGCCTTTCCCATCTCATAAGCACCTACCAGGATATTCGATTCATTGTTCCTCTCCACCCATGATGCAATCTCATCATAGATTTCCATATTTGAAGGAAAAGGATAGCCGGGCATTCCTCCATACGTAGCCTCGATTATGAGCCGATCGCACTCTGGAATCTCTGCCTTTGATCCAAAAATATTCTCCTTAAGGGAGATATCTCCAGTGTAAACTGTCCTCTTTCCGTCCGCCTCCACCAGAAGTTGTCTTGATCCAAAAATATGCCCTGCATCAAGCATCCGGGCCCCCGGGACCTCGACCTGCTCTGCACTGAGACCTGCAAGTTCGAGGGTTGCAGGGCTTGTCATGATTTTTTTAACCCGCTTCAGCCCTGATGCATGATCCGAATGTGCATGGGATAAGAATGTGATATCTCCTTTCGAAGAATCAAGAGCAATTGTAGTGCCGTTGCAGGATAGATACATGCGTGCATATACCATGTGATCGTTTTATTCATTTTGGTCGGCATCCCAACTAAACACTTTGCCAAAGGCAAGGGATCATGAATATCTGCCTGACACAGAGGCTTTCAGGAATTATGATTTGTTGACTTTATTAAAAACTGGGGCTTTATGAAAAACGGTCCGGTCATGCATATGATCATCTAAAACATACTATCCTGATAATGCGAATAACTGGGCAACAATCGAAAATCCCATGATTTAAAACCCAAATCTTCATGGGTTCTCAGCATATCTCTGCCTCTTTCACCCATTCCATAATTCCGAACATACGATGTGCACCTTTCAACAATCTTTCTGACTTCCAAACTCCAATTTGCCCTGGCACATGTCAGGATGAGTCAGTCCGGCTTCCGGTAAAATCAGAGGATATGACCTTTCGGATAATCCGGGCCTTTTTCTTGCCCATCCCAGGGACGAGAAGAAGTTCCCGCTCATCCGCCTGGAAAAGGTTCTTCAGACTCCCGAAATGCTCAAGTAAAGTTTTTGCCATCTTTGGCCCGATAAGAGGAAGAGATTCTGCAGCAGCCCTCTGATAATCAGAGAGATTGAGTGCTTTCTTCCTTGCAAAGACTCTCATCGGCTGTTTTCTCATCATCTGCTCATGCTTTGCCATTGAAAAAACCAATTCAGCACTCCTCTCAAGATCCCTTGTGAAGAAAACGGATGTACCATAATCTGCTACAACAGAAGAGTATGCCCCAAGCAATGCTCTCCTGTCAATCTTCCCTGCAGACTGTTCACCTTCCACAAGAAGAACCACCCTCTCATAGTTCAACTTCAGATTCTCAAGCTGACGAAAGAGCCTTCCATCCATGATTGATGCTTCAAAATCAGAACGCTCTTTCCTCTCTACAACCAGTCTCGCAGAACAAAGAAAATCACCGACATCCAGGGACATTCTCACGACTTTTGCTCCGAGTGAGATGAATGCATCATCGAATCGCTTGCTCTCACGGTAATCAATGATTATCCTGAGCGAATCAGAATCCGCGGTGTCCAGGAACTGTTGCATCTATCTGCCCCATCTCAAGTATTCCTCAATCTCATCAAATCTGATTGAGCATCCCGAGAACTTTACCTTGTATAGTGCGGATTCCAAAGCTTTTTTCTCCATCTTCTGGAATCTTTTGAAATAACCTTTTTCATATGCAAGAATCAGCAGTTCACTGCTTCTCATCGCAGAAAGGCTTTGCACTTCCTCATTTAACAGACTGAGATTCTTCTTGTTAAGCATTACATTCGAATCGAACTCATCCTCCAAATGGCTTTTTATCTGGAAAGGCGCTTCCAGGAACATGCGCGTGGTCCGCTCATCTATGAGGATCCAATCCACCCCAAGCTCCTTGGCCACCGCCAGCATCTCCGCTTCCCCCCTATGCATGAGACGCATGGGCTTGCCTTTGACAAAGAAAAGATTATTCGCTCTTGTCATTATTCTCTTGCCTTCAGATTCCGCATTCACATCGGTGACATGGACTACCCCATCATCAACAAGATCTTTTATCCTGACAGCAGAGAACATGTATCTCTTGATCTCATCATGCAGCGGGCGGTCCATGCATTCATATTTAACTGATTTGGGGATTATGAATCTGACATTATATTTTTCTGCAAAGAAATAGAAAACACTCTCAAGGCAGGTCGATGTCAGCGAGATGAATGAACCTGAATCGCACAATATGTCGCGTGTCTTGCTCATGAACTCTCACCTATGAATCGACGTGCCATCTTCACACGTTCCTTAATGTTGATCTCCTGCCTCACTCTCTCAAACATCATAGTCTCTCCTGCATAATCAAGAATCTCCTGTTTCTCCATGCCGGTCATATCTGATGCTACACCTAATGAGATTCCTTGAGCATACATCGTAGCCGCAGTCTTCAGCTCGCCTTTCTCTACAAGGCTGGTGAGATACCTTCGATCCCTCTCCTCCAAAGAAATTATGGCAGCCTCAACATCGTTGAATCTTTTCATAAGATTCTTCTCGTCAACCGTTCCTATGGAACTTGCGGCCCTTTTCAAACGTCTCGAAATCATATCGAGTTGTTTCTTGTTTTCTTCTTTTACAAGCCTGGACTTCTGAGTAATCTTGGCCAACACATAGGACAGGACAGCAAGCCTGAACAAGGATCTGGAAAAATCAACAGCCGCTTCTTTGAGAATACGGTCGTTGAGCTTGCGAAGGTCCCTCGATCTTCTTCTTTCAAAGGCAGTTAGCACTGAAAATGCCATCTGTTTTGGATTTTGCATATGATCGCCTCCGAGGAGAAACCACACGTATCACGATACCATTAAAAATGTATCATGATAATATCATGATAGTTGCGCGATCTTGGCGCAATCATGACAGGATTGTCATGACAAGACTATGAACCGATCATGAAGGTCATAAACGGTGGTGATTCCCATGAAGGGAAACGAAGACAATGATTATAAAGGTGATGCAGGAGGCTTCCGAAACGAGATCAGGGAAGACCTCGAAGAGCATCTCCAAAAATTCAACGACCCCGTTGTGCTCGGAGAGATCATGTACAAACTCCTTGAAGAGAGGGAGAATACCAACAGGATACTGAAAAATATCCTGACAAAACTGGAATCCCTCGAAGTCAAAGGTACGATACAAGAAGAGGATGCCCAAGCAATCAAGGAAGAAGCGGAAAGCATCATACTTCCTGAGATTGATGAGCAGATACTGGAGTTCGTACAAAAAAACGGAAAAACGACCGCAGAGAAAGTTCGGGTCCGCTTTAAATACAGAGGAAAGAACGCGGCCTCGGCACGATTGAACAAACTGGTCGGGCTCAACCTGCTAGCAAAAAAGCAGGTCGGAAAGAAGGTTTACTTCTTTTCGAAATAACGTTGATGGCAAGGCTGAGAATGAATCTGAACCTCCCGCCTCTCAATCACTCATCCTATTTGATTCATTCTCAACTTGTTATCCTCCCACTCTGAAATCCTCCGACCAGGGGATTTCAACCTCTATTTTTTTATTTAGTTTGTATTTATTTAGCTTTGGGTTTTTTATGCAATTCTTCGGCAATAATGCAAAAAAAGAGATCTCCCTGAAGATTTCGAAAATGGATAAAAATGTTAGATTCAAGCTCTTCACCACTGAAAAGGACCCTGATAGTGCAAAAGCGATGGAGGATTTCCTGAATGAAATCATCTCGATAAAAGAGGGCATTTCACTTGAAAAGATAACTGTGGAGAAAGAACTTGAACATGCAAAAGAATATGGGATAATGGCCGTTCCGGCATTCGCCATCGAAGCTGATGAGAAAAGGAAAGTATTGTATTATGGCATCCCACTAGGACAGGAATTCTCTACGTTCCTCCTTGATATTGTAGACGTTTCGACAGGAAACCCCAACATCCCTGAAGAATTCAAGAAAAAGACGAAAGAACTCGGCAAACTACACATAATCGTTTTCGTGAGTGAAAGCTGTCCGCATTGTCCCCAGGCAGCGAAACTGGCTCACGACTTGGCAATACTCAATCCTGACATTCGGGCAGATGTTATAGATGTTGCCCAGTTCAGACAGCTTGCGAAAGCTTTCAAAGTGACTGCCGTACCAACAACCATTCTGGACAAGAAGATTTCGCTGAAAGGACTCAAGCCGCTTGATATCATTTTTCATAATATCGGGAAGATGAAAGAGGCTGGCAGTTAGCTGCTTCCTGAAAGAGGAGCTTGGGGCATATCTTGAACAAAACAGGCATTACGATTGTATTCGCGATGCTATTTTGTTGGAAATGCGAATAATAGGCAGGACGGGTAAAATTGGCAATTCAATCCTCCTTTTTTAAACTTTGTCAATTGCATATAGTCCATGGAACTCGATTTTAGAAACACGTCCCAACTGGAGATACCAAAAAATCCTTTTGAGCGCATAATTGGTCAGGAACAGGCGGTCCATATAGCAAAATTAATACCCAGACAAAGAAGACACCTTCTCCTGGTAGGGCCCCCTGGAACAGGAAAAAGTATGATTGCCCAGGCCATAGCAAGTGTGATGTCAACTCCAAAATACGAAATAGCTGTTGTGGATAATCCTGAACATCCGGAACGGCCCATCGTAGAAACCAAAACCAAAAGGCAGTTGATGAAAGAGGACAACAGACAGAAAGATTTCGGTCATGTTGTAAGCCCATTCGATATACCATCCTTTGTCTCGGAGAAGCTTGGATTTAAGTGTAAGAGATGCGCTGCCCACAGTCCTTATACTGAACTGATCTGCCCTCAATGCGGAGCACAGAAGAATGCTAAAGGGAGTTTCTTGGACAAACAAGCTCTTCTCGGAGCTGGAGCATCCGGAAATCCAAGAGTGGCAACCAGCAGGAGATATTCCAATGGAAAAGAAGAGATATTTATCTATGAACGCACACAAGAGGGGGATATTCTGATGCTCACTCAAGATGAGCTAAAGAAAATGGAAGAGGCTGCAAAGAAATCAAGAAGGAAAGTACTCGTGCCCCTGAAAAGACCGCTCTTTATCCAGGCAAGCGGGGGAAGCGAGACAGAATTGCTTGGCGATATAAGACACGATCCCTACGGTTCTCACCCTGGTCTTGGAACTCCTGCATATCTGCGTGTGGTCCCAGGCGCGGTCCACGATGCACACGAAGGAGTTCTGTTCATCGACGAGCTATCTACTCTTGGAGATATTCAGAGATATATTTTATCAGCTATGCAGGATAAGCAATTTCCGATAGTAGGGAGGAATCCTATGAGCAGTGGAGCTGCCGTCCGTGTTGATAGTGTTCCCTGCGACTTTCTCTTCGTTGGAGCATCCAATATAAATGATGTCAAGAACATCATCCCGCCTCTCAGATCAAGAATCAGGGGTGATGGTTATGAGGTACTTATGAATTCCTGTATGGATGATACTATCGAAAACCGCAATAAGCTGTACCAATTCATGGCTCAGGAAATAGTCAAGGATGGGAAAATCCCGCATGCAGACAGGGAAGCGGCAGGAATTCTCATAAACGAAGCAAGGAAACTTGCCAAAGAGATAGACGGTTCCAGGGGATTAACCTTGCGGCTCCGTGTGCTAGCAGGCATCACAAAGATGGCAGGAGACCTTGCTGCAGTGGAGAATAAAGACCTGATCGATAGTGATGATATAAAAAGAGCCATCGAGAACTCAAAACCTATTGAAGAGCAGTTACGTGAAAAATATGGCAATTGGTGGGCGACAGAAGCAGTAGATCATGGAATAAAAGGCATGAAAGCAGGGCCGGAAACCGCCTAGTGGTGCCATGGCGATAGCTGAGATAGCAGGCCTGATCGGCGGCTTGATCATAATCGCTAAAGCCAGCAGCAAATCTGTCACCTATGCAGCAAGGATTGCCTCATCACTGGGTATTCCTACCATGATAATAGGCCTTTTCCTGGTATCCATGGGGACTGATATCTCTGAAATTGCGAATTCTTTGTTTTCTTCCTATTCTGGTCATGGTGATATTAACGCGGGGGATACCCTTGGTTCCTGCCTTAGCCAGATCACATTAACTCTCGGTGTGGCAGTCATTCTCGGAGGCACCGTCTTTGCTAAACGGAAGAACCTTCTGGTGTTGGGGGGTGCTGTTATCGGAGCGCTGATACTTGCCATCATCACTATTCATGATGGAATGCTCTCTAGGCTCGATGGATTAATACTCATATCGGGCTATGCCATTCTTCTTTGGGCCTCGGTCAAATACACGGTTAGAGAAATCGGCGGATCCCAGGTAAGAGATATTTATGGAAGAAGAAGAGATCTCATCATGACAGGGATGAAGCTGGTAATATCCCTTCTCGTTGTTGGCATCGGAGCAGTCATCATTGTCGATTCGGTAATATCGCTATCAAAGAGTTTTGATATCCCTGAATATCTGATCAGTTTCTTTGCTATAGGGATAGGCACATCACTCCCAGAGCTATCGGTTGAACTCGCAGCTATCAAAAGGCAAAGATATGGTCTACTGGTAGGCGACCTGTTAGGAAGCAACATAACTGATGCTACCCTCGCTCTTGGGATAGGACCGCTTCTTTTCCCTACTGCTGTAACTGCAGGTCTGATTTTACCCTTTGCAGCGTTCGTAGTAATAGCAAGCATTATCACAATAGGGCTTTTCGCATGGAGAGAAAAAATAGATGATAAAGCAGCATTGGTTTTGATTATCATCTATCTGCTCGCTTATCTCTTCATCATATAGATTAACGAGCGTATGATGCTTCCTTCACTATCCTTTTGGCTGTTGACTTGGAGATTCCGGTCTGCTTCATCAATTCATCCGGTTTCCCAGGAATGTCAGGTATTGTGATCATGTTTTTCTTGAACAGACGATCCAACGTCTGCTTCTTCATGTTTATCACACTTACAGGATAGCATTTCTCCCGGTCTATTAAATATTCCAAGCTCCCTCTCAATGGATATTTCCAACCAAGAAGGGGCATGCCCATGCATCTTGAATATTTGACTGCCTGTGTGGAAAATTTTGTATTTGTTACTAGATGGGGTTTGGTGAATCTATTCTCCTCATCTATAGCTGCAAGATCAAGGAATCTTGCATATACGTAAAGTGCGGTCTGTATTCTGCATTTCATACCTGGTTCGCTATGAAATTTGCATTCTATCATCAACTTCTCTTTTCCTTTCGAAGCAACCACATCTATTTCATGGCTGACGCATTTTCCCTTGGGACGCATTCTTAGACGAGTGTCATACCCCATACATCCATATAGCTTTGCGATGAAATCTTCGAATATATATCCTGCAGGACCAAGCCGCTTAAGGGCTCGCTTTAGATTGTATTTATGCTTTATCTCAGGGCGCAGGTTACGGACGATCTGAAAAACCTTCTGATATATCTTCTTCGTGGACATGCCATCATGGAGATGAGGATAGAAAAGTTCGAGAACTTCTTCTGCTTCCTTTCCGTTCAATCCACTCCTCCTAAGCGCCCGCTTTACTTTGTAAGGATCAAAATGTTCTTTCTTCCCACTTTCTTTTACAACCATTATTTTTTCTGACATCGATTCTCCTTGGAAGTTAAGAATTTAATAATATTGCGAATTATCGATTTGCTTGAGTTTTTCCCATAACCCCGGCATTCGTACAGACCTGGATTCCATACCCCTCAGCTCGTCACGCCCATAGTCAGGAGCATCATCATAAAAAAAGAAAGAAACGTGGAAACTCAATCACTGCCCTGATATGGATTCCGCTATCCGAATTCCATGGATAATCTGAT
>CAYVTJ010000031.1:0-9775 GCA_964454475.1 Microcaldota archaeon
AGAAATATGGTCAGATTGACCTGCAAATCCGGGTTTGAGGCCAAACTGTCAAATGGTTTTGAGGCAAAGAATCAGCGTGGGCAGGGTTGAAACTGGCGAGAATAAGTATTGAAAGTACAATATGCATATTTTCACCATGATCATGCTTCGAAGATCATATTTTTAACATGAATACCAGAACATCCAAAGTTTCATTTCTTTTTTATAATCTTCATGTTATTACCTGAATGGTTCTTATGATGCTTGATCTTGGGATGGAATCCATCGAAAGAAGACTTTCAGAAAAAGAAGAGAGGCTGGACAAGGTTCTTGCCTCGAACAGAAAAGCGGTACGGCACTGCTCTAATGCGATAAAGGCAATTCATGCCGATAAGCTCGATGAAGCGAAGAAAAACCTTGATGGGGCAGAGACTCTGCTATCAGGAATCAGGGCATATCAGGGTGAATTCACCTCTCAGTTGAATCATGTCCTCCAGGAATATACTGAAGCAAGAATCGTTCTTTCCGCAGTGGAAGAAGAGAGGATACTCTCTTATTCCGAACTTGATGTGGGAGATGTCCCATACCTGAACGGCCTTCTTGACTCTGTTGGCGAATTAAAGCGGGAGATGTACGAATCAATAAGGCGGAAGGATTTCGGGAAGGCGGAGCGATATTTCGGGATGATGGAGGGGATATATGATGCTCTCTTATCATTGCGCTTCTCGAATGCGGTCCTTCCGGAGTTCAGGAAAAAACAGGACATTGCCAGGATACAGATTGAACAGGCGAGAGGTGAACTTCTGAATATTGGGAGATGATGGAAATTTATTTAAAGTCTTTGTTATAGAAAATAGTTATTGTTGAAGATTATTGCTTTGGGGATGTTTAGATGGAAATGGATCAGGATTATTTTGAAGCTACCTTGGAAAAATTGGTTTTTAGGTTCGGGAACAGGGGCCTTGCGAACGAACTTAAGTCTTCTTTTGATATCGATGAAGAGGGAAACCCGTCAATAAAAGATACTCGGGCTTTCTCAGAAATACTCTCAATGCCTTTGGAAGAATTGCATGGAGAGGTGGTGATGGCCTATTTAGATGGTATGGCCTCCTTGAAACCGATCAATGGTCCCAATATTGTTATGAGAATTCTAGGTATTGAACCTGGGCATCACCTTAATGTAAGCCCTGATCTGAATGTCGCCAAGATAATATCAAAAGCTGTCATGGAAGATGAGCTATTCACTGAAGAGGCCGATTGCCATCTTTGTCCTGCTGGTTTCAATCCTGCGAAAACGATTTATCTTCTTAAACTCCTTGGGAAGGTAGCTTCTGATCCGGCAGAATCTGTTTATGATGCTGATATGCTGAAAAGAGCACACAATTCGCTCTATGAGCTTGCAGACACCCTCTCCCCTTCATCAAGAAGCGGAAAATACACAGACAGCGTCCCTTTCAAGAGGCTGGTCGCATTCTATTCCCTCCTTTGCTCGTGGAAGAGTATCGATGCTGCCCGCAATCAAGAATATATTACACTCCCCACCCAGGATATTCTGTACCGGTCTACAAGAGACTATATGCTTGAAGCAGGGATTAGAACCGAATATAAATACGGTTCCAAGAAGGCCGGCCGAATGGTCGTGGAATCCATAGCTGATGCTATGGGGGGATCTTCTCACATAGATACCGCAGGTCCTCTCAGCATAATACTTGCTGAGAATGATATTGATTTGGGCCTTCACTTGATCCGGGCTCTGCCCGAGGCAGGGGCCACTGGTACCTGTGAGGGTGATGAGGACGCCAAATCATTTGTTGCAGGTATCTTGAGTATTTTTGATACTCATGATGTTATTGCCCCACATATCTGGTTCGATTCTTTGAGAGAATTCTATAATAGGAGAGTTGTAGGCGAATCAGAACCAGGGATTCTTGCCCCTAATTTCTCGAAGGATAATTTCCATATGACTTCCTTTGATATTTTTGAGATGGCTGGAACATCCGGACTTGGTCCTCTGCTATATGCTACAAGCACACTTATTCTGCCATATCTCAATGAAGATCTTGAGAGGATGCCTCCTATGGTAAATCAAATGAGACCATCTTTAATTGCTATGATGGGGAACCTGACCGACAAGGACATACTTAATGGAAAGCTGTTGAGTCCGGACGACCATTTGGATATCCATTCAATTGGCTGTGCTCTCCTCATTCCTGAACAGACTGACGTGGATGGCCTAACACAAAAACAGTTCGATAGGCTCTTCCCAGTTATTCTGGGGGCTCATCTCATGCAACAGAGGTTGATCGGAAGCACATCATCCGCAGAGGAATCGGATCCAATATCTGCTGCCGTGGATTCGCTATTATATACCTCTCATTCGGATAGGCCAAAACATCCTTTGAGTGCGCTTGCTTATGATATGGCAAAAAGAGAGCTCAAGGATACTCTTAATGGTGATAATTCATCAGAATCCAGGCTGGATAGGCTGCATGATAGATTCGAAAATCTTTCGAGATGCATGCCTCCGAGGTTGAAGAAGGCCCTCGATATAGCGGGAATGGGTGACTGTTTGGAAAAGGGAAGGAGATTCATAGCTGCATCAAGAACGAGATGCCTGCTTGAGAAAAACGCAAATTCCTCCGCAAAACAATTGCCCTCTCCAAATTCCGGGGATGGGAAGAGAATATCAAGATTTTGATTCCGTAATATTTATAAATTAGTACATGCCCTAATACTACAGTATGGTGATGCTTAAGCGGGATGCCCGTTCAATGGGTTTTCCCGTGTCCGGAAGGCAATGCTCCTGTCAGAAAGGTAGATTCGGTGCTCTCTTTTCTGCAAGGAAATCATTCGCCATAAAATCCGAATTACGCAATGTGCTTCCTTCTTATAATTTAACGGAATTCAAATCCGCTGCAAGGGGCAATGAGAGAAAACTCCTGCCTGTCGGCCTGAAGGCACTCGAATTAGCAAGGGAGGAAGGTTGCTCTGTGATATCCAGAAATGCAATGAAATTGGTGAGCGATTCCTTGGATTTGATGGATACCAGGACAGTGAACCGGTTGTCAAGCGAGATGATGGCTGTTGTCAAAAATGGATCCAGCATAACGGATGCCTCGGAAGCGGTCGGGTTACTCGCAAAGGCATTGCCAAAGATGGACAGCAACCGGAGATCCGACGTCGAGGCTGCTGTAGCAAATGCTTGTTATGAAGGTTTGGTTTCCTCTGGTGCGGAAAACGAGTTCAATAGGGCCAGATCTGGTCCATCAAGAAATAATGTTGTCATGGATGTCTATGCAGAACCTCTATCAGAGTCTGCAATGGCATGATCAAGGGCTTTTTATGGATTCTACTCTCCATCTTGTTGTCAGTGGACAGGTACAAGGAGTTTTTTTCAGGAGAAACACTAAGAGGCTGGCGGATCGACTGGACCTTGTCGGATCTGTAGAGAATCTCCCTAACGGCAAAGTAGAGATATTCGCAGAAGGAGATAGAGAGAAGTTGGAGGACCTCCTTGATTGGTGTTATCACGGACCTCCAGGAGCGAATGTTACTGATTTGGATTTTATTTGGTCTGAACCGACAAACAGATTCTCTTCTTTTGAGATAATAAGATAAAAAAATATTTATTTGAGAACACTGCTTCTCCTTTTTGGATAGCTGTGCTGCCTCAAGCTTCCTTTCACCTGTTCAGTGAGAGTATCAAGCTTCTCCACCTCCAGGGCTTCGGAGAAACGGTCTCTTGCCTCATCAGGCACGGCCAGCAGATTCTCTCCTCTGAATGCAAGCATGTTTCCATCCACATCCACGACAGAATCAAGAAGATATGCCAATGCCGATACCTTTTCAGGGGTATCTTTTGGAAGAACCACCAGAGGGCCTTCATCACGTTCCATCCTCCTCCTGATCATCGTCATTATATCCACCAGCTTTTCTCTTTCTTCTTCGGTTACCCCCTTTCTCTCCAGCCATTGTGCTGAATCTTCGTCGAAATACATTGCCATTTCCTCACCTTTTTCTTTATCCTGTTAAAGTAATAAATATCTATTCTTCGACTTAAATCCATGGAATTCCCAAGGATAGCGAAAATTTTCAATGAATTGGAAGGAGAATCCGGACGGTTGGAGATGACAGATATTCTTGCAGGACTCCTGAAAGATGCAAATGAAACAGAGATAGATAAGCTGATATACCTTATCCAGGGAATCCTTGCCCCTCCTTATGAGGGGCTCGACCTTGGAATTGGAGAGAAGTTCGCCATCATGTCGATAGCATCCTGTTCAGGCTATGAGAAAAAGGATGTGGAAAGGAATTATAGGAAGAGCGGTGATCTTGGACTGACTGCCGAGGACCTGCTCTCGAAGAAAAAACAGACATCCCTTAGCGCTTCAGAGCTTGAGCTGGATGATGTATTCTCCACCCTTCTTAAGATAGGAAAAACTTCAGGCCAAGGTAGCCAGGATCGAAAGATAAAGATGCTGGCCGAACTGCTCAACAGCTCCTCTCCGCTCGAAGCTAGATATCTGATACGGTTCTCCCTGGGACGGCTCCGCCTGGGTGTCGGCGATCCTACAATCCTGGATGCATTATCTGTTGCATATGCAGGTGACAAATCCCTCCGTGATTCCCTGGAGAGAGCGTATAACGTATGTTCGGATATGGGTCTTGTGGCAAGGCGTTTCTATGAGAATCCCAAGAGTATTAGCAAATTCAAGGTCCAGCCATTTAAGCCTCTTATGCCAGCTCTTGCTGAAAGGTTATCCACACCCGGGGAGATTATCGAGAAGATAGGAAAATGTGCGATAGAAGCCAAATATGACGGCTTCAGACTCCAATGCCATAAAAAAGAAGGCAAAGTTAAACTATATTCAAGGAAACTGGAGGATATGACCCATATGTTTCCCGATATCGTCGAGGAGATAGGATCCATTGATGCAGGGGAGATTATCTTTGAAGCAGAAGCGCTTGCTTATAATGAGGCTAAGGACAGATTCTATTCATTTCAGCAGACAATGCACAGAAGAAGGAAGCACGGGATTAAAGAGGCCTCGAAGGAATTCCCCCTCCGTCTTTTCTGCTTTGAAATTATGTTCATCGATGGTGATGATCTGACAGAGACACCCTACGAGAACCGAAGGGAAAGGCTGGAAAGGATATTTTCAAAGAAAGGAATGCTCAGACGCAGCCATCTCACCATAACCGACAAAGTCTCTGTTGTCAAGAAGGTATTCAAGAAAGCTCTTGATGAAGGATTGGAAGGGATTATAGCAAAGGATCTGAAAGCCCACTATTCGGCAGGCAAGAGGGGGTTCGAATGGATCAAGCTCAAGAAATCCTACGGAAAATCAGTGGACACTATCGACGGGATAATAGTGGGATACTTCCTTGGGAAGGGACATCGGGCTGAATTCAAGTTTGGCGGACTTCTAATCGCTGTCAAGAATCCGGATCAGGATTCCATGGAAACGATCGCCAAGATCGGATCAGGATTCACCGAGGAGGAGATGGAACTGCTTCAGAACATGCTCTATAATGAGAGGACTAGTGAACCTCCTGTCGATCTGGAGTTCGAAGTGGAACCTGATTACTGGGTCCGCCCTGAACATGTTGTTGAAGTCGCGTTTGATGAGATAACCAAGTCACCCACCCATACCTGCGGGAGAAAGGATGGAAAAGGTTATGCCCTTAGGTTTCCGAGGATGCTTTCGCTCAGAGAAGACAAGGGAATGAAGGAAGCGACTACAACCGACGAGGTGGTCGAGATGTATGAACTCCAGAGGGACCAGAAATAGGAAGCAGGGGTAAAATATATGTCTGAAATAGAATTTAATCCAGAGTTTAAAAAGGCTCTTGGGATGATGGAGGACAGTACCAGGAATATCCTGGTCACCGGAAGGGCCGGAACAGGGAAATCCACTCTGCTCCAATATTTCAGGGACAATAGCAAGAAGAATCTTGTGGTGCTTTCACCAACCGGCGTTGCCGCATTGAATGTTGGTGGCCAGACGATACATTCCTTTTTCAGGTTCAGGCCAGGGATAACCCCAGACTCAGTCCGTAAGATCCGGAAACCTCAGACATATAAGAATCTTGATGCGATCGTAATAGACGAGATTTCGATGACCCGTGCGGATCTGCTTGATTGTATTGATAGATTCATGCGTCTAAATGGCAGGAACAGAAACGAACCTTTTGGAGGCTGCCAGATGATATTCATCGGCGACCTGTACCAGTTGCCCCCAGTAGTCACCGGTAATGAAAAGGAATTATTCAGGAGCCATTACGATGGGCCTTACTTCTTCAATTCAAGGGTAATGGAAAAATTCGACATGGATTTCATAGAGCTTGAGAAAAATTACCGGCAGAAAGATGGTAAGTTTATCAGTTTGCTAAACAGCATCAGGAACAACACTGCGAGTCCTGAAGATCTGAAGATTCTCAATACAAGGCTCGATTCCGATTTTGTCCCTCCTGAAAGCGGTTTTTACATCACCCTCACAACAAAAAATGATAATGCTGATGCGGTCAACCAGGCCAAACTGTCAAGGCTCAAGCACAGAGCATTTGAGTATTATGCAGGAATCATGGGGAAGATGAAGCCTGCATATTATCCAACAAGCGAGAAGCTCACCCTGAAGAAAGGTGCTCAAGTCATGATGCTCAACAACGACCCTGAGGGCAGATGGGTGAATGGAAGCATGGGAAAGATTACTGATATTCTTCATGATGATGAGGATAGGATAGTCGTAAAGCTGACATCAGGGGGGGAGGTCCATGTGATGCCCCACAAATGGGAGGTGTTTGATTTCTTCTTTGACAAGGAGTCCGGGCACATTCAAGCCAGGACTATCGGATCATTCACACAATACCCCCTGAGACTCGCCTGGGCGATTACTATCCACAAAGCCCAGGGAAAAACATTTGATAGGGTCGTGATAGACATAGGGAAAGGCACATTCGTCCATGGGCAGCTATATGTTGCACTCAGCAGATGCAGGACCTTAAAAGGCATCATACTGAAGAAGGAACTGAAGAAAAAGCATGTATGGATGGACTGGCGCGTAGTGAAATTCCAGACAGGTCTGCAATATCGGAAATCTGATGAAAAAATACCTGTTTCCCAGAAGATTTCGATGATAGAAGAAGCGATAGCCTCAAAGGCTTCTCTAGAAATTACATATTTAAAAGCAAATGATACTAAGAGCAGAAGGGTAGTGATACCTGATAAAGTAGGGGACTTCGAATACATGGGGAAGAGCTTTCTCGGACTTTCCGCATATTGCACGAAACGGAAGGAGGACAGGAACTTCAGGATAGACAGGATACTGGAAATAAAACAGGTATCTCATGGAAGGTGAACATAATGCGGGGATTGTTGAAAGCGAAATCCGTTTTTCTTCTGATATTGTCGTTATCTTTTGCAGAAGACTGCTTTGATGAGGTTCAAATCTCAGTGTTTGACCAGAGGGGGCGGCCGATCGAAGGGGGTGATGCAAGGCTTAGTTGCGGCTATGAGAGCCTAAACATATCATCCATTTCCATCTATGAGAAAAGATATACAAAAGAGCTGGAACCGACCGATTCTTCAGGAGTGGCAAGAGTATCTGGTAAGAAAATGCATTGTATCTGTGGCGGTTCTGTAAAGGCCTCAGCCTCGTTCAGGGGAATCAACGGTTCAGTGGATGGAATATGGCATGGTGGTGTCAATTCATTCTCGATTCGGCTTGGCGATTATTATGATCTCGAGGTGTTCGTCAATAATTCGAATACAGGATTGTTGGGGGGTGCAGAGGTCATCGTTTCCCCTGTGGTTTCTGCCGGCATTCCTTCACTTCATGCAATGACTGATGATAGTGGAGTCGCCCTATTCCGTCAGATACCATCAGATACCATGTTGATTGCCTACGCCAGGCATGGGAACCGGTCAATATCTAAGGAATTGAACATTTCAGATTCAGATGAATCATTACATCTTATTCTTAAGAATGAGAGGAAACCTTCGTACCCGGGAGTGAACGCTTCTGACAGGGTTGAGCCTTCGGAAGAAGCTCCTTCGAATGAATCTTTGGATAAGGGTGAACCCGGAGATTCTGATAAGTCCGAAACTAATAAAGATTCGTCCCTAACGTGGTTCCATCACCTGATGGACAGGACGGATGGTCTTGAACATGGAAAGAACTCTCAAAAATTCAGCATCGTCTTCGTTCCGATTGGTTATTCCTGGAGAGAATCGCAGGAATTCAGACAACTGGCTCTTGAATCAGTGGACAGATTCGCAGAAGTGAGCCCGTTTAGGGAATGCGAATCCCCACCCGATAAGATTGAGGTTTTTATGATGGAACCGAGCATGTGCAATATCACTACCTGTTCGGATATTTGTGATAGTGATGGTGATGCCGAAGATTGTCAGTCGCTCATTAAGGAATGCTCGAATAGAATGGAAAAATATCCTCATCCGGATCTCACAGTTGGGCTGTGCAAAGATGTAGCCTGCGGAGGGGCATGCGGCGGATGTTCTTCCGGAATACCATCCGAAACAGTTGTGGTGAATAGTAGGGTTTGCGGCGGTGCAACTCCTGATAGGATCGTAACCCATGAAATTGGCCATGCCTTGGGCCTATTTCATGTTTTAGGACCGTATGGGATAAACGGTTGCTGGGACGATGAGAGAGGAGCTTGCCAAGGTCCAAATGCTGCTGATTGCGCCTTGCCAGCTTCTGAGAGATCCGGAATGATAATGGCGTATTGCCCTTCCATGGAGGAGTACGGGCCTGCTGGTTATGCTTTCCTCAAGGAGCATGCGCTAAAAGAATATGTGGGTGCATGCAGATGAGGTTCTTCATATTATTGTTGATAGTGTTTGGACTGGTACATACTGCCAATATATATGAGTTTGATGTGGCTATTCATGAAAACGATACTGCAGAAGTCATTGGATTCAAGCTCTCGACAGGGGAAAAAAGCTATTTCCACAGCACAGAAGACAATAATTATGAGATCAGAATCGTCTCGGATAGCAGGGAGCTATTCAGTCAGGGATTCGAGATGCATTTCCATGATGGTTTATTCAGAGGTCCGAACTCAACATTGCCTGATACAGGTCCCATAACCACTGTAACCTATTATTGGAGATTGCCCTATTTTGAGAATGCTAGTGCAATACAGCTTTTCCATGAGGAAAAACTCATACTCGAGTATCCGATTGTTGATTCGGATGAGGGGCCGCTGGCCGGACTTGATCCCTTGATTTGCGGGTTGCTTTGTGTTTCCGGGTTTGTCATTGTTGCAGGTCTTTACCTGATTCTGGCAAAGTCTTTTGGAAAAAATGGAGGTGGGAGGTAATGCGCTTCATTTTTGGTTTGTTCCTTGTTTTTCTTCTCTTATCAGGGTGTCTTTCACCTCCCGAATGCCCGACCAATGAATGTCTTGAAAGTGCGTTTCTCGAGTGTAGGAAAGCAAGCGGCATCTGGGAAGGGGAGAACAGAAATATCGAAGTTGATATACTGGGTCCTGATGGCGATTTTTGCAGAATAGCAGTAGGAATTCCCGACAGTAACTCCGATCTCAGTGGAAATAGCATGGAATGCTCTGTCCCAATGGAAAAGGATATCGATTTCTCAATAAACGATGGATGCCAGGGCAGTCTGGTAGGCTTCTACGATGAATGAGGAGAGCTCTCTCCCTATGAAATAACCATTTATTCGTACAAGGCCTTCAGGATTCTACTCCTGCCATGCTATAACTCGAGTTTCCAATTCCAAATAAAATAACGACGATACACATGTAGTACCTAACG
>CAYVTJ010000032.1:0-9711 GCA_964454475.1 Microcaldota archaeon
CATGAGCTAATCAGAGAATTATTTTATTCATTTGGCAGGGTTTTTCAAAACCCTCATTTAAATAGTTATGAGAACATATTAGAAATATGGGGATTCCTTCGCCCTTTTCAGAGGGTGGTTCCTCGCCGGTGATTGCATGAAATCGATAGCTGTGAAAAGCCAGGACCCTAACGTAATAAAAGAGGCAAAAACACATGGGGTAGAAATAGTAGAGGAACCGAAGCCATTGCTGGACATCAGCACCAAAGAGGACGAAGAAAGGGCGGTGGGATTATCAGCCAAATCCGAACGGTTATTCCTCTGGTGTTCGGATTGGAAGGTAATACCCTTGGAAAACCTTATAGCAAAGAACAAGGGGGCCAGACTCTATGCTGTCGTGGATTCCCATGAAGAGGCAAAACTGGCGCTTACGACCATGGAACTGGGGACGGATGGCATACTCCTCAGGAGCGATGATCCTGCAGAACTGAGAAGGACCATCAATGTGGTTCAAAAGCTATCGACCACCAGTGTGACAGATATTGAGGAAGCAAAGATAACTCGCATATCGGCATTGGATTCAGGAGCGCGGGCATGCATCGATACATGCGTACTGATGGAAGAAGGCGAAGGTATGCTTGTGGGGTCTGGTTCGAATGGAATGATACTTGTTCAGGCAGAGGTGGTAGAAAACGAACTAGCCGATCCAAGACCATTCCGGGTTAACGCAGGGGTACCCTCCCTCTATTCGCTTTCACCTGATGACAAAACAAAGTACCTTCAGGAGCTTTCGGCTGGAGACAGCGTCCTGCTCGTAAAAAGAAATGGGACCTCGCGATCAGTCAACGTGGCCCGCTCAAAGATAGAGATACGCCCCCTCATCCTCATCGAAGCCGAAAAAGATGGCAAAAAAGCAATCGCGATTCTGCAGAATGCAGAGACAATACGCCTGGTAACTGGAGACTCCAGCATACCTGTCACCAACGCCAAGATAGGCGACAGGATTCTTGTCCATTTCCAGGACGGGGCAAGACATTTCGGGAGCAGGCTTGATGGGGAGATCATCATCGAGAGATGATCATGCGACTTTGCGGATGCATCTGCGCCAAAGATCTTCCTTTGGCAGAAAAGATTCTTGACGCCTCAAGCGCTGTTGATCTCATCGAGGTAAGAATCGATAGGTTCGATGAACCTGGGGATGGCATAACCTTTATTAAAAATCATTTTCACATCCCTTTGGTGGCGACATTCAGAAGAGCCCGTGATCATGGGAAACAGATTGATGAGAAGAAGAGGATCAGGCTATTGGAGGATGCCATACGCTCGGGCGCATCATATATCGATCTGGAATCCGATTTACCAGACGATACTTTTTCCTGGCTTGCCGGGATTATTCATAAGAAAGGAGGGAAGGTCATCTGCTCATTCCATGATTTCTTCAAAACCCCTGACAGGAATGAGCTCAGGAAGATATCGGGTAGAGTAATGAAAAAAGGGGATCTGGGCAAGATTGTCACTACCGCACATAGTATTGATGATTGCCACAGGGTTCTTGAACTTATACTTGGAAAAGATAACCTGATTGCATTCTGCATGGGTAGCGAGTATCGCTTCACCAGGATGATGTCCCTGGTCTATGGATCTCCCCTTGGGTACTGCAGAATGGAATCTCCCGCAGGGGAAGGACAATTTTCTCCTGATGAGATGAGGGATATTCTAAAGAGGGTGATTTTATGAAAGACGTGTATGTTTTGATAGGAGATCCTGTTGGACATTCCCTTAGTCCGCAGATGCACAATAGTGCATTCAAGGCATTGGGCATGGATGCGGATTTCCTGAAGATGAGAGTACGGAAAGATGAGCTTGGGGCCTCGATAAGAGGGATGAAGGCGCTCGGAATATCCGGAGCCAATGTGACTGTCCCACATAAGATAGAGGTAATCAAACATCTTGATGAAATCGATCCTCTTGCAAAGAGAATCGGCGCCGTGAATACCATCGTGAATGAAGAGGGAAAATTGAAGGGATATAATACCGATGGCCATGGCATACTTCAAAGCCTCAAGAATGAAATCGACCTCACGGACAAGCACGTCACCATATTCGGAGCTGGAGGGTGTGGAAGAGCTGCCGCCCACACTCTGGCGATGGAGGGCATCATCTCGGGGATATGCATAATTAACAGGAATCGGGAAAAGGCCCACAACCTCTCAGAAGAGATAAACAAGACAGGGAAGGATTGCAAGGAATTAGAGATCGGAGATGCACAAAAAGCCGTAGATGAAACAGACATCGTGATAAACTGCACAAGCATGGGCATGCGCCCCCAGGAGGACAAAAGCCCGCTGACAGGAATGATATTGGACAAGAACATCCTGGCAATGGATGCGGTCTATAATCCATTGAAAACGAAATTCATAGAACAGGCGACAACCGCAGGATGCAGAGTGATAACCGGCGAGAACATGCTTATAAACCAGGGTGCAAAATGTTTCAATCTATGGAGAGGTGTCAAACCAGATATTGAACTTATGCGTGCCGTAGTCAGGAAAGAACTCGGGCATCCGCTCTATGGAAAAAATGCAGTCATCCTGGGCTTTATGGGGGCCGGAAAGAGCAGTACCGGAAGAGCCCTCTCCAACATGCTGAATATGAATTTCTTAGATATAGATGAAGAGATAGAGCGTATGTCTGGAATGAAGATAGCAGACATATTCGACAAATATGGGGAAGGACAGTTCAGGGCCATCGAACTGGATGCTATAAACCTGCATTCCATTAAGCGCAATGTAGTCATATCCTGCGGAGGAGGGGCGGTGCTCAACAGCATAAACCTTATGCGCCTCAGAGAAGGATCGGAACTCTTTCTCCTGAAAGCATCAGCAGAGACCATGCTGAAAAGACTTGCCAATGACAAGGAAAGGCCCCTCATTCAGGGGAATGAAGAAGAGCGGAGAAAAAGAATAGAAAAATTGATGGAGATGAGGAAACCATTCTATGAATTTTCAGGAGCCAAAGAGATAGATACTGATAATCTTGATCCTGCAGAGGTGGCAAAGAGGATCGCTTCCCTGATAGGTGGAGATGATGAGTGAACTTCATTATGTGATAAGAGAAAGTCCTGTGAAAGGGGAAGTGGCCGCTCCCCCCTCAAAAAGCATAACACACCGCCTGGCCATATGTGCAGGACTTGCAAAAGGACATTCAATCATTAAGAACCTGCTTCTATCCGATGATATCCATGCCACACTGGACGGATTATCTGTAATGGGGGCATCAGTGGACCGATCCGGGGATATAACGATAGAGGGCATTGGCGGAAAGATATCCAATGGTTTCCATAAGATGGATTGCAGGGAATCTGGCACCACGCTCAGGCTTCTTCTTCCTGTTGCCTGCGCATTGGGCGGGAAATGGATATTCACAGGCAGAGGCAGGCTGCCTAAAAGGAGAATGAAAGAACTTATCGATTCCTTGTGCAGGAATGGGGCAACGATAGATTCCTATTCACTGCCGATTACAGCAACCGGAGAGTTAAAAAGCGGGGATTTCAAGATTCCCGGGAATGTCAGCTCCCAATTTATATCCGGTCTTTTATTGGCCCTCCCTCTTCTCAAAGGAAACAGCACGATCACGGTAACTGGCAAATTAGAATCAGCCCCATATGTAGGGCTGACTCTTGATGTGATGAAAGCGGCTGGAATAGAGATCAGGGTTTCGGATGATCTCAGGTTCTATGAGATAAAAGGGGACCAGGCATATCTGCCTGTCCGAGCGACTGTGGGAGGGGATTATTCCTCTGCATCCTTCATGATGGGGGCTGGCGTGATGACAGGGGACATTACCATCCATGGACTGAAGAAGGAAAGCCCCCAGGGCGATGCCAAGGTGATTGGACATCTCAAAAGAATGGGTGCTGATATCAACTTCACATCCGAGGGCCTTGATGTGAAGAAGAGCGAACTGCATGCTATTGATATTAATGCTGCGGATACCCCTGATGCCGTCCCTATACTGGCGGCAGTGGCCACCTCTGCCAGAGGTGTGACAAGGATATTCAATGCATCAAGACTGAGAGATAAGGAATCAGACCGGCTCTTTGCAATAGCAAAAGAGCTTGGCAAGATGGGAGCGGATATCAAAGAAGAGAAAGATGGACTAACAATAAAAGGCCCAGCATCTCTAAATGGTGCGATGATTGACCCCCATGGAGATCATAGAATCGCCATGGCCTGCTCTGTGGCCGCATTGACTGCAAAAGGGAGAACCGAGATTAGGCATCCTGAATGCATCTCCAAATCATACCCTGGTTTCTTCAATGATCTTGAATCACTTGGAGCGGATATCCTTCCTGCCACCAATGGTTTTGGCCAACGATTCCATTTCTCGATTTATGGATCGTCCCATGGTAAAAGAATCGGGACCAGGATAATAGGCGTGCCCAAAGGAATCCGGATAGACAACTCATTCATAAAGGAACAGCTGGACCTAAGAAAAAGCGTAAGCGGTCTAGGCACAAGCAGGAGGGAGAAGGATGAGCCTATCATAATATCCGGTGTAGAAAACAACCTCTCGACAGGGAGGGAAATCATAATAGAATTAGAAAACATGGATGTGAGAAGCCCGGATTACCAGCGCCATATGGCCAGACCGGGCCATGCCGATTACACCGCTTGGGAGAAATACAAGGGCATCCTTGATATGAGCGGAGGGAGCTTCTTCTCCGGGAGGATGAGTGCCTGCCTTGTTATCGCAGGAGCGATTGCAAAATCCATGCTTGGCGGGATAAGGATTAGGGCATTCACCAGATCGGTTGGAGGGATCGGCCTGTATTACACTCCTGATGAGGAACAGATATCCAAGGCTTACCAGTTCGACACCCGATGCCCTGATGATAGTGTATCCCACAGCATACGCTCCCATATAGAAGAATGCAGAAAAGAATCGGATTCCGTCGGAGGGATTGTCGAGTGCAGAATCTATGGGCTTCCTCCAGGGCTTGGAGAGCCGTTCTTCGGTTCCCTGGAGGCTGTCGTATCCCATGCTCTCTTTTCCATCCCGGCAGTCAAGGGAGTGGAATCAGGAGAAGGATTCTCTCTCGCCGGGATGAGAGGCTCGGAATCCAACGACAGGTTTTTCATGGAAAAAGGCAAAGTGGTGACAAAAAGCAATAATTGCGGTGGAATCCTAGGGGGTATCAGCAACGGAATGCCCCTCGTGTTCCGATGCGCAATCAAGCCCACCCCCTCGATCGGAATCCCTCAGAAATCCGTGGATCTCGCTAAGAAGAGGGATGTTATCGTCAAAACCCACGGGCGCCACGATCCATGCATCGCGATAAGAGCACCAGTGATCGTGGAAAGCATGTGCGCAGTCGCTCTTGCCGACCTTCTTTTGAGGTGCGGATGATGGAAAAAGAAAGGAAAGAAATAGACAAGCTTGATCAGTTGATCGTCGATGCCATCAGCCAAAGGCTGGAGCATGCAAGAAGGATAGGAAGGATGAAAAAGGGACAAGGCCTTGAGACAGTCGATCCCGCCAGGGAGGGGCGGATCTATGACAGGATAACCCGGATGTCAAAGGGAAGGGAGCTTGATGAGCATAGCATGAGAAGGATATTCTTTGAGATAATCTCGATGGGAAGATCGGTTCAGGGACAAATGACCAAATCCCATCCCTCAGATATTGTCGGGAAGATAGCATTTCAGGGTGAAGCAGGCGCATACAGCGAGGCGGCCCTCAGGAAAGCTTTCCCCCATGCCGAACCTATTGCCTGCCCTACCTTTTATTCCGTCTTTGATGGCCTTGATTCCGGTCTGGCCGATGCTGCTCTTCTTCCTGTAGAGAATTCCACGGAAGGAAGCGTCAGCGCTGTCTATGATCTGCTCAGGACTTCTGATGCCAAGGCATTCAAAGAAGTCTTTTTGAGGGTGGAGCATTGCCTGCTCCAAAAAGGAGATGAACACCCTGACAAGGTCTATTCACACCCCCAGGCCCTTGAGCAGTGCAGAGGCTATATCAAGGACCACGAACTGAGCCCCGTCCCTTTCCATGACACTGCTGGCGCGGCAAGACACATCGCAGAGAACCCTGAAGGCTGTGCTATAGCAAGCGAACTCGCCGCAGAACGCTATGGCCTTAGGATAGTTGAAAGGAATATAGAGGACAATCCGGATAATATGACAAGGTTCCTGGCATTGTCGAAAAAAATAAGCTGTCCTTTTGGGAGAGGAAGATATAAGACATCCCTGTTTTTTGCGATTCGTCATGAGCCCGGATCCCTGTTCAAAGCACTGGAAGCTTTATCAAAGGAAGGGATAAACATGACAAAACTGGAATCAAGGCCTACTAAAAGCACGCCATGGGAATACCTCTTCTTCCTTGACATCGAAGGACATCTTGATGACCGGAAGATTGAAAAAGCACTTGAGGGATTGAGAGAGAATACGATATTCCTCAAGGATTTTGGAAGCTATGAAAGAGGTGATTAAATGCTGCTCTATAAGATCGCTGAAAAAGTCTATGAACTCGAAAACCAGGGAAAGAAAGTGATAAAGATGAATGTCGGGGAGCTTGACTTTGACACTCCTGATAGGATAATCGAAAGGGGCGTGGATTCGATAAGGGATGGCAACACCAGATACTGCAGTTCTGCTGGTGAAGCCCCTCTACGGGAGGAGATAGCAAGAATCCATGATGCCGAACCATCGAATGTCGTGATCATGCCTGGATCGAAACTAGGCATATTCTGCTGCATGGATATGATTTGCAGGGGAGGGAAATTACTGACCCATGCACCCGGATGGCCGGCTTACTGGGGCATGGCTGATCATTTCGAAGTTGCTTTCGATTCCATTCGGCTTTCGATGGAAGACGGATGGAAGATTGACATGGACAGGCTCGGGGCCAGTCTCGAAGGGAAAGACATGTTTATTATGAACAACCCTGGGAACCCTACGAGTCATGTCTGGAGCCATTTGGAAGCAAAGAAGATAATCGATATTTCCTTGGAGAGGAACGTCCCGATCCTGCTTGATATAGCATACCAGGATATCTCTTTTGATCCCATGCCAGATCTCAAATGGGAACCAGGAATGATCATAGTCAACTCTTTCTCGAAATCCCTTGCCATGACCGGCTGGAGGGTCGGTTATGTTGTTGCTGAACCCGAACTTGCCAAAAGGCTTACAAAGCTCAATCAGATATCCATCACATGCGTTCCCAGGTTCATCCAGCACGCTGCCCTGGCAGGGCTGAAAAGAAGGAGGGAAATAACCAGGAGATTCGGATTGAAATGCAAAAAGAGGGCCGAGACTGCGATGTCTATACTAAGGAAAAACAGTATTCCCTGCAGTGAGCCTGGAGCTGGATTCTATGTATTTCCCCGGCTTCCTGTGCCTGATGCTTATCATGTGACAATGAACCTGCTTGAGAAGCATGGCATCGCGACCGTTCCGGGATCCGTCTTTGGTAACTATAAATCCAACATAAGGATCTCCCTGTGCTATGAACCTGAGGTGATTGCGGATTCTATGAAAAAGCTTTTGGATGTGGCAGGATGCGGATAGGGATAATAGGAGCAGGAGGGATGGGGAGGTGGTTCGCACATTTCTTTTCCGATATAGGCATCGACGTAACGATTCTCGATCATGATCCCAGGAAGGCGGAAGGAATGTCTTCAAAGAGGATATCGCCCGTCTCTTCGATCGATAGAATACTCTCCTGTGATGCTATTCTCATCGCCGTATCTCTTTCTGCTACAAAAGAGGCCCTACTTGATATAAAAGACAGGATAGATGCGGATAGGATATTGATTGATATATCTTCCTTCAAAAAGGACATTGCAGATGTATTCCTTTCGATTGAATGCAAAAAACTTTCCATTCATCCTATGTTTGGACCTTCAGCCAGGTCCCTACAGGGGGAAAATCTGCTTGTAGTGAGGGATTTGAGCGATAAGAAGGCAATGGATTCCATCCTTTCTTTCTTTGATGAAGCGAATATACATGAATGCAGCCTTAACGAACATGAGGAGACCATGTCACTGGTTCTCGGCGTCCCTTATGCAATGAACAACGCCTTCTATGAGATTGCAAATAATGTACCTCCATGTTTCCATGGACCTACCTTCAGGAAGCAGCTTTCCATATCTCGACAGGTATCTGAAGAGAATCCTGATCTATCTAAAGAAGCAGTCTTCCATTCCAGGGAGAGGATCAGGCAATACCTCGATCTTCTCTCAAAATAACTCATATTTTTATGCTCTTTACTTTTTTCGCACCGGCTTTCCTGAGCAGAGAGGCGACTTTCATCGATTCTTTTGATCTGAGCTTGCAGAATACCCTCCCGGATGCGCTCTTCTCCCTCACAAGTGAATGCGCTTCAGTGGCAACCATATCCACACCCTCATCCGCAAGAATCTTTAATATCTTCATGAAGGCACCTGGAGAATCGCTCATCTCAAAGTCTATCCTGTAGACCTGTCTTTCCCCAAAAGGTGACAGAACTATTGATGTTTTCGAATCGTCCATAGATGCGAAGACATAATCCCCTTCCCTCATCCCCATTGTTGATCGGAAAGCATAGGGAAGAACAATCCTTCCTTTTGTATCTATTTTGAGTTTCTCTATCTTCATCAAAAAAAGTATGTAGAAAAAAATAAAAAAGATTACATGGACTCAGTCCAGCTCTGCATAGAAGTAGTAGGTTTCAGTTTCATCTACAGAACTGTTGGTTGGAACCATGAGCTCATAATGGGCAGGTTCGTTTTTGTAATTAGTACCAGCATCATCAATCTCTGTACAGAAAGCGACCTCTCCCTTGCTAGTTGGTGCATTGCCTGTTTCACTGACACCGCAAGTGGTGAAAGATCCTTCTGTACTCACACTTGATGCATTAACAACTGCAGTTGTTTCCACAAAGGTCAGATTGCAGCTCTCATCTGTCATAGTCCTGTTTATGGAATCACTGTCAGAGGATGCGAAACCGAATAGAGTATCAAGCGTAGGTAATTCACTGTTAAGGATTCCATCAGTACTACTGTTGAACTCAACAGAATCGCTTGTCGAAACACAAACCTCACCTGCCGCATCTGATCTGTTATAATCCCACATATACACATAGTAAGTACCGGCGCTATCATTATCAGTAAGTACTATAGAACCACTTATGTTTCCATAAAATGCCGCCCATTTGTCCGTCAAACTCTGTGATCCCAGATTGACTTCTGTGATGTTTCCGCCTTCTGTAGTGACATCTCCAGTGGCATTCCCCACCCATCTATCGAGATAGGCTTCATCGGAGACTGTCGTTCCAGAGAGCGCAAAAGCAAGACCAGTCCCGAGCAAAAACACCCCGAACAAAGCCATTATTTTCCCATTCATACTTATCACCATATTAATTTTAGTTGAATGTTAAACCAAGACTAGATTTATAAAACTTTACTCACCTGGGGCTTTGCGTCATAAATAGCTCTGACTCGAGTTTCCAATTCCAAATAAAATAACGACGATACACATGTAGTACCTAACGGAGTTTAATTTGGCAGATATTTTTCAAGATTAAGTGCTGAATATATCCTAATCTGCTCCGGTGTCATGCTTTCCAGCACCTTCTTCACAGATTTGGAATTCTTTTGCTTTATGAAAGCCAATCTCATGTTCTTTAATTCATCTGTTATTTTGTAACACTTCAAATTTTTTCTACGCCGTTGATTTTCTCTTCTACGACGTT
>CAYVTJ010000033.1:0-9691 GCA_964454475.1 Microcaldota archaeon
GACGAGCACTGGTTCACTCCAGGGATCATATCCGTCATGTTCTCATTGAACAACTACATAGTCAGCTTCAGTAGCCGCTTCCTGATTTTTTGGCATTCTTTTTGATTCTTTTATTTTTGGATTGGGAAGTTGTTCCTGACCGTATCATTTATAATCAATCGACTTCCTTATCACAATATGGGAAGGTGCTACCGCTGTGGACAGGAAATCCATGTCGAATATGCTCCTGATGGACATGCCTACTGCAGCTCCTGCATGTATTACGGCACGAACAAGGCCTGTTGGAGGTGTAGGATGAATGTCCCGATATCCGAACTTCAGCAGTATAAGGGCCAGTGGTACTGTCCCATCTGTCTTGCGGAGATAAGGGCAGCGGACAACAGGCCAAAGAGGAGAACTATGAAAGATGCGCCAATCACTCCATATGCCTATGATGAGGTTTGCGACAGATGCGGAAGGAAACTGACCACTGTTTACCTTCTGAATGGCAGGAAGCTCTGTGCGGACTGTCTCAAGCATGAGCAGGACAAATGGACATTGGTAAGTGGTGAGAAACCCGGAGCAACCCAGTTCAAGGTTTCCTTAGAGAGGAGGAAAAAGTCAAAGCTGAGACGATTATTAGAGCATTTTTTCTCGGAATTCCTTGGTCTTCTTGGCATCAGATGGGAGCCTGAGAGCGATGATGTAGTTCCGTTTCCGGTCAAGAGAAAAGAGAAGTTCTCAAGACAGCTGATGTCTGAAGGAAGGATGAAGGCAGAGGTCAAGCCTGAGACAGAGGGAATAATGAAAGAGGATATTGTTCCTTCTGCCGAATATTCCAAAAAGGGCCGGAAAAAAGAAAAAGGCTCAAAAGGAAAGTCCAAAAAAAAGGGAAAAAGCAGGAAAAAAGGCAAGAAGGACAGGAAATCTGAAGAATAATTATAAAACCTACCATACCCAATACCAATAGCCTTTTCCCGCTTTGGCCGGGGTTGGATAAATGCTGACATATGCTGTTCTTAGGGATATACAGAGACGTGAGATGGAATCATCAGCTTTAGTAAGGCTGGAGCCCGATTTCTTCTCAAAGGTATCCATATTGCTTTCAGAGAAGAAAGAGGAGGCCAGGCAGGGAAGGTCGATGCTTCCGATTAGGGAGTATGAGAATATCAAGAAGATCATCCGCGATATCCAGTCGAAGAGGGAGGAAAAATTAGTCCTCATGGCGATAAGGGGGGATAACAGCGGTAAGGGCCTCACGCCTGATGAGCAGGAGCTCCTGTCAGAGCTGATATCCACCGTAGAGAAAGGGAGATCGAAGCTCACTGGCATTTGGTCTGAAGAGAATAAGCCTCTTCGTGTCAGGATATCCGTTCTGAAGGATGTAGAGGAATATAAAGGTCTTGATAACAGGGTTTATGGCCCTTTCAGGAGAGGGGAGGAGCACATGCTTCCCAAAGGTGAAGCCGAGTGGCTGACCAGGGAAGGCATGGCAGAATACAAGAGGTGAAAAGATGGAGTTTCCAAAAGAGATCAATACATATTGTCCTTTTTGCAAGGTCCACAGGACGCACAAGGTTAAATTGGCCAGCAAAGGCAAATCCCGCACCCTGGCAAAAGGGAACCGGGCCCATAAGAGGAGCCTGACAGGACATGGAGGAAAGAGGGCAGGTGAGAAATCTGTTAAAAAACAAGGCAAAAGGCAGAAGATTATGCTTACCTGCAGTGAATGCAAGAAGAAGCACGAGCGGCTTGTAGGCGGAAGAACTACAAAGAAACTGGAGTTGAGATCATAGGTGAAATTATGACTAGCAGATATTACAAAGTGCAATGCCAATGTGGAGAGGAAATGGTCGTCTTCAGCCATACGACCTCGGAGATATATTGCCCTTCCTGCAAGGAAGCAATAGCCCATCCTTCAGGAGGAGAAGCGGTCATTCATGCCAAGATTCTTGAGGAGCTTTCATAGGTGATTCTGATTCCAGAGCAGCAGCTTCCTGATAAGAATGAACTGGTCCTTGCGACCATAAGAAAGATAATGCCCTATGGCGCTTTCTGCATCCTTTCCGAATATGGGGATGTGGAAGCATTCCTCCATATATCAGAGATAGCGCCCAGATGGATTAAAAACATACACGAATTCATATCCGAAGGTCAGAAGCATGTCATGAAGGTCCATCGTATTGATGCTCCCAGAGGCCAGGTTGACGTTTCGATGAAGAGGGTCAGCGAAGAGGAGAAGCGGGCGAAGCTGGACCAGATAAGATCGGATAAGAGAGCCAACAAACTGCTCGAACTATCACTCAAGAATTCAAAGAGCAGGATGAAATTCGAGAATGTCCAGAAAGAGATAGAGAAGAATTACGAAGACACATATGCCTGTCTGAAAGAGACTATGGAAAAAGGAGGCTCCGCTCTGGATGATGTAAATCTTCCTGATAGCCTCAAGGAAAGCATTGTTGGGATTGCCAAGAAAAATATAAAAAAGCCGACTGTCATGATCGACGGAACAATAAGCTTGACCTGCTATGATTCCGATGGTCTCTCAAAGATAAAGAAGGCATTGGATGTAGAGGATAAATCCATTTCTATTCTTTACCTCGGAGCACCATCCTACAAAATAACCGTAACTGACAGTGATTACAAGAAAGCGGAAAAAAAGCTTTCAACGGTTGTAGAACAAATAAAAGGCTTTGCAGAGAAGAACAATTGCGATTTCGGTTTTGATCGGGATAAGGGTTGATTCTCTGAAGAAGATGAGGTTCTGCAGGGAATGCCGGCAGTACACGCTCGAGGAATATCATTGTGGCAGGATGAGCATCTCAGCACATCCTCCTCCTTTCAAGCCGGATGATCGCTATGGCAGCTATCGGAGAAAATGGAAAGAGGTCCTTTCGCATGAAAGAAACAACAATAATCGAGAAAGAGAGCGTCTCTCTTAAAGACGGCGTCCTGATCACAGGTCTTCCAGGTATTGGATTGATCGGTCAAGTCGTTGGAAGGTATATCGTCAAGGAGCTGAAGGCAAAGAAGGTTGCCACACTTATTTCCCCTCATTTTCCGCATCAGGTTTTCATGACTAAGAAAGGCGGTGTGAGGATAATCAGGAATACATTTTATGTGGTTAAGAAAGGGAAACTCAACCTGCTAATTCTTGTCGGTGATGTGCAGGCCATGAATTCCGCTGGCCAGTATGAGGTTGCCGACAAAATCCTTGATTATGCGAAGAAATCCGGTGTCAAGACTGTAATGACTATAGGTGGATATAGCACCGGTGAGGTCATGGAGGACAGGAGAATCTTCGCTGTATCGACCAGCAAAAAGCTCAAGAAGAAATTGGAAGAATTTGGAGTGGTCTTTGGAGAGGCCAAAGGATCTATTGTAGGGGCAGCAGGTCTGCTTCCGGTTCTTGGCCGTTTGAAGAACTTGGGCGGAGTTTGCCTCATGGGTGAGACTCATGGGGGATATGTTGATGCTATCTCGGCGCGTGAGATCGTTAAGCTGATATCATCCTATTTTAAGGTGAAAATAGATCTCAAGAAATTAGACGAGCGGGCAAAGGAGAGCGAGAAGATATTAAAACAGATGGAAGAGGAGATACAAAAGAATATGCAACCCGCAGGACCAGGGGCTTCGGATATCAGCACCACCTATATCAGGTGAGCCTGTGAAGGGCCAGCTTTCTCTTGAGACATTGATTCTCCTGGTAGTTGGCATTGCTCTTATTTCAATCTCTTTGGCAAGCCTGGCTCTGATACAGAATAATGCTGATCGTGCATTTTCGGTCATTTCTTTTAGATCCAGTGCAATGACACTGGAAGGGACTATCGATGAGGTCTGTATGATGGGCAAAGGGAACCAGATTGAGATTACCCTGCGGGAACCCATGAGCATGAAAACCTTTGGAAACCGGTTTGATATCATCCATGATACAAGCGGCGAATCATTGGAATTTGAAAGTTCTTGTGATCTGGAGGGGTTCTCCAACCTTGAGGATCAGGTCCTTGTAATGCATAAAGATAAAATAAAAGTGATTCCTTTGGATTAGTTTCCTCAGCCCACCGTCATTTTCCCATATCTACCGAGAGTGAGCTGGGGAGTTCCCTGCCATTCGTTTACATAGCCGTTTTCTATCTTTACCTTGTCTCCTTCCTTGATCCTGTCGATATCATCATTCCACAGCACTAACGTGATGCTTCCGGAATCGTCCTTTATCGTGGCGTTTGATACCTTGAGCATCCTTCCGTATTTATTTATCTCGCGCGTACTGTCTATCGAGACCACTTCTGCATCCAATTCGACGCTTCCACTACCTGGGCTAAGTTCATTTATCTTCATAGAAAAAACACCTCATCTGTTCGATGAATAGGAAATTTTTTAATGATTCTCATTAATCTTTCATTCATGACCTCATTATCTTTACGTATAGCGATTTTGCTTTTTCTCTCATCAGCATGCATTGCGGCTCCTACGAACCTTAGCATGATTATGGATGAATACACGTCAAACCAGGAAATAACCATAGCCCTTGACGCTGACAATGCAACCATGTGTCAGCTGTCCAACAATGGTTCTGAATATGAGAATACCAGTTCTTCTTTTCCCGTCGATCAATCCTGGGAACTCACAAGCGGCGATGGAGCCAAGATAATTTATTTCAGATGCACGGATGGAGAGAACTGGACCACTCCTGTAACAGGAGAAATAATCCTTGATACTACAAGCCCTGTTGCAGACACGTTCGATCCAGAGGATGAGACGGTATCAGATACGACACCGGCTATTTCTGCTCATCTTTCAGATCCGAACGAATCATCAGGGATCGATGAATCATCCATCGAGATGTTCGTGGACGGCGATCTTGTGGAGCATGAATTTTCATCAGGAGAGGTGAGCTATACCGGTTCTTCGGAAATGGATTGCGGCTCACATGATGTCTCTCTCGAATTCTCCGATGTTGTTGGCAATAATGCATCTTTTTCATGGGACTTCATGATAAGCACAGGAATCTCATTCAATGATGAGTCTCCTGGGGATGGCTCTTTTCTGACGGATGAACGTCCTGACATATCGATTGAAATAGATGATGAAGGGGCAGGAGTTGACGAGGACACGCTGGAGTTGGTCGTAGACGGCACAGATGTTACCGAAGATGCCGAGTTCTCGGACGATGAGATCACATATTCTCCTGAAGAGGATCTTGATGAAGGGAATATAACCGTTGAACTGGAATTGTCGGATACTGCAGGCGAACGAACTGATTTCACATGGAGTTTTATTATAGACTCTTCAAATCCATCGATTTCAAGTCCCCTCCCCGAGTCTGGCTCCACAGTATCTGCCATTAGCCAGATATCCGTTTTCCTTGATGATGATATTTCAGGGATTGATTCCTCCACTATAGAGATGGAGATAGATGGCAATGATGTTACCGAAGATGTCGATTTTGATGATGGACATCTGGTCTTTGAATACGTGGACGGCATGACTGAAGATTCCTATGAGGTCGATGTTTATGTGGAGGATAAGGCTGGCAATGATGAATCATACTATTGGAGCTTCACGCTGGATATGCCCGAGCCTTCCCTGTCCTCAAAAGTCCCTGAGCCCGATTCCGTGATATCGGATAGCAGGCCAGGCATTTCAGCAAAGATAACCTCTTCAGCAGGGATGACGATCGATCAGTCGTCCATTAGGATGCACATTGACGGGGATGAGGTGATTCCTGATAAGAAGGACAGGATCATCTCATACACACCGGGTAATGATCTTGAGGATGGGGAACATACTGTGCATGTGATGGTAGCATATGAAGAGGGCGGGGATTGCGATGTGGAATGGGATTTTACCATAGACACCACGCCGCCCGAGAGTGTGACGGATTTGGCAGTATCACTTGAAGAGAATAAATCAAGGCTCACCTGGGCAGGGCCATCGGATGCGAAAGGCTATGAACTATATGTAAGTGAAACCGAACCAGAATCGCTGTCTGACATGTTTTCGACAGGGACGACCCCTACTGCAAATTATTCCCATGATGGAGATAAGAGATATTATTTCGCTGTGGTCGCATATGATGATTCAGGGAATGAGGCAGAACCTGCCTATGGTCAGAATTGCGGTGATTATGAGGATGGATGGTCTGATTTCGAATGCTGTTGGGATCACCAGTGCGAGGGCGAATGCGACAGGAAGAGTAATGCATGCATTCCTCTTGAAGAAGAGAGCAATCTGTCCAAAAGCGATGCTGCTGATATGATCGATGAGGCGAATGCAGCCATATCCGAAGCCGCTTCGGATAGCAGGAATGTAGATAATGCCAAGGAAAAGATCCAGCAGGCCGAAAGTGCTTACAACCTGGGAGATTATAACCAGGCCCACGAGCTTGCCCTTCTCGCAAAGGAGCTGGCAGAGGCGGCAGAGCCTGCAGTCGTCAAGGTGGAAGGTAAAAAACCGAATCCCTGCTGTCCCAGTCTTTTGATACTTCCGATCATCGTCTTTTCTTTCTATATGAGTAAAAAAGCCTCAGGGGGTATTTGAAACCCCGCCCTCCCGCTTTCCCTGCAATCGCATACAAGGCGGGCGCTCTGACCAGACTGAGCTACTGAGGCTTTTTCGTAAGTTCTCTTTTTGAACCATAAGTTTTTAATTGGGTTTTGCAGATCTGTGCGTCCATCAAAAGAGGTTAAGTCTAAATCATTTTTGCTGTTGATTTATATCATGAGAACCGGATCAGTGGATCTTCCTCTTCATACCGGGAAATGTCCTCCTTGGCTCTTCAGGAAGATGAAGCCCCTCGCAAGAGCGATAAGCAGGATAATCATTGATGAGCATGGAACCTGGGAACTGCTGAAGAGGCTTGCAGATCCGATGTTCTTCCAGGCATTAAGTTGTGCCATAGCCTTTGACTGGCACAGCTCAGGGACCACTACGACCTCATGTGGAGCGCTGAAGGAGGCTCTTGGTGTTGATATTGGCATTGTAGCATGCGGAGGGAAGGGGAAGATGAGCAGAAATGTCCCTTCCGAGATTGATCATTTTTCCGATGTTTTTTCTCTTTCGGATTCAAAGAGATCAAGACTCATTAATGCCAGCCGCATGACTGCGAAAGTGGATAGTTCCTGTGTTCAGGACAATCATGATCTCTATCATCATTCCTTTTTCTTTGATGAAAAAGGCAATTGGGCCGTGATTCAACAGGGGATGAATAATGCAAGGGGATATGCAAGGAGATATCATTGGATAAATACAGGAAATTACACCTCCGGTCCGCCCCACAGCATCGCAGGAGTAGAATCAGAGGACAGCCTTAATCTTGTGAGCCTGATTTCAGAGGATATGCGAAAGCAGAGCGTTGATATTCTCAGGGATGATCCCAACAGGTATAGGCGTTTCTTCAATGGCCAGACCACTCTTTTTGATGATGAGAGCTGGGTAATGCCTGAACGCCATGAGATCATAAGATGTGATATGAAAGAAAGGGATTGGAAGCTTCTTCATGATGCTTATGAGCTTCAGCCCGGGAATTATAGTGAATTGGTCAGTGTGAGAGGCATGGGGAAGAAAAAGCTTCGTGCCCTTGCGCTTATCTCGAAACTTGTATATGGAAGTGAACTGGACTGGAAAGACCCTGTCAAATATTCATTTGCTCATGGCGGAAAGGACAGCATTCCCTATCCTGTCGACAGGAAGACATATGACAATACGATTGGTTTCCTGCAGGATGCATTGGAAGGGGCGGAAGTTCAGTCAGGAGAGAAGAAGAAGGTCCTTTACCGGCTTTCCATGTTGTTCCCATAGATGTGCATTATTTTTTAAACATTTTTATCCACGTTCATTAACCATGAAACCAACATTCCAGAACCATAAGAAGAGAATCAAAAATAATGGAACACGTATGCTCTCTGACTCAAAGATATTGTGCGAAAAGATGAGAAACGCGATTGGAGGCAAGTTCGATGAAGGTAGGATCGATGAGATAGGCTCCAAGCTATCCAATATCACCAGGAAGGATGCTGATGACTCTCATATCATGGAGATGAGATCGCTTATCGTCGATATTTGCTTATTAAGTGATGATCCTTCAGATGTGCTGGACATATTTAATAGCACATACGAACATCTTTGGGGATTAGCAAGAAGCGCCAGATCAGGCTCTGCTTATTGCGATGTTGTTGACAAGAATAAGCTGAAGAGGCTTAAGGAAAGTGTAAAATCCCTTTTAACTCCCGAGGGATTGCGCAGGCTTCACAGGAATATCAGGAAATCCATTCGTGAGGGTGCGGAGTTCAGCATACCCGCAATAAGCAATGAGGAGATTCACTCTGTGGGCAATGTTGTCGCTGAAGACAAGCCAGGCCCTGTAGCAATCGATACCACGCAATCCCATATCATCAATCAAAAAGGGTAAGAATTTAGTTTTTGCCCGCACCCATATGATTCACCGTCTGACATGCATTCTTGCAGTAGTTTCCAGAAAACCAGGGCTCCTGCAGTCGACAACTGTAACTCTACGGGAGAAGTCTAAACTGTTACCAAAAAGGTTAATTTAGTTTCCTTATCAATCGCTATTGGTTTTTACATGGACATAGAAAGGAAGATAGACTTAGTTAAAAAGAATCCTACAGAAGAGATTATAACAGAAGGAAATCTGAGAGAGGTTTTTGAGAATCACTCCGCTCCGAAGCATTATATCGGTTTTGAGATTTCAGGAAAGGTGCATTTAGGAACAGGGCTCTGCACCGTTCTTAAGATCAATGATTTCCTTGAGGCAGGAATAAAGCCCGCCATTCTGCTTGCGGATTATCATTCATGGATAAATGGGAAGATGGATGGTGACCTTGACAATATTCAGGCGGTTGCAGAGGGTTACTTCAAGCATGCTTTCATATCTCTTGGTCTTGATGAGTCTAAAGTGGAATATGTATTGGCCAGCAAACTTTATGATCGTGATTACTGGCCAGAGGTCCTAAGGATATCGAAAGATACCACCATCAAAAGGATGCTCAGATGCATTACTATTATGGGGCGTTCGGAAACAGAGGGGACAAAATCATCAGCAATACTTTATCCTGCTATGCAGGCAGCAGATATTTTCAAGTTGGATGTTCAGATAGCTCATGCAGGGATGGATCAAAGGAAGGTCCATATGCTTGCATGGGAGATAGCAAGGAAGAGGGAGAGGGGATTCGTTTCGGTCCATGGGAAACTTCTTCCCAGCCTGCAGGGCATACAGAGGATGAATCCCACGGATGATCAGATCATTGATGCTAAGATGAGCAAGAGCAAGCCAATGGGTGCGATTTTCATCCATGATTCTGAGGACGATATCCGTAAGAAGATCAGCAAGGCATATTGCCCTATGGGCATAGTCGAGGGAAATCCAATCATTGAGTATGCCGAGCAGCTTCTTTTGAGGGATGGGCCAGTGAAAGTAGAAAGGCCCAGAAAGTTCGGAGGGGATCTTGAAATATCCGACTCTATGGAATTGAGGAAGGTTTTTATCGAGAAAAGTCTGCATCCGGCGGATTTGAAGAATGCTGTAGCAAGTGCTTTATCAGATCTTCTCAAACCGTCCAGGGATTATTTCGAAAGGAACAGCAAGTATCTTGATCAGATCAAGAATATGAGGATAACTAAATAAGAGCGATTCTTTGTTTATCAGGAGAAACCATTAATTATAAATGATTATCATGCCTTAAACAGTAGATTA
>CAYVTJ010000034.1:0-9607 GCA_964454475.1 Microcaldota archaeon
ATCTAAGAAGCTCAGATGTATTTATCGAGAGGAACTTATTTCGGGATACTACACAGCCTCACGAACCAGAATCAATATATATTATTTTATGTAAATATAACACATGAAGATAGCCATCATTGCAGACACCCATCTAGGATACTCCCGCTTTGCAGATGATTCGTTCAACCAGGCTAAGGCCGCTTTCGAAGATGCTGCAAATAAAGCTGATATCATCGTTTTTGCAGGAGATTTATTTGATATGAAAATTCCGAAACTGGAGGATTTGGAGAAGGCAATCAATATCCTTGGTAAAGTCAAAATACCCATATTCGCCATTCATGGAAACCATGAAAGAAGGACAAAAGGGATGGTGAATCCGGTTAAACTTCTCTCTGAAAGCAACATGTTAAGATACCTCCACATGTCTTCAGATGAATACTCTATCAATGGAGAAAGAATCCAAATAACGGGGATTGGAAGCGTTCCCGAAGATTTTGCCGGTTTAGCTGTAGAAAAAATCGAAAAATCTGTTGATAAAAACCAAAATGCTTTCAGAATCTTGGTGATTCATCAAACGATCAAAGAACTGATACCTCATTCAGGGGATGAATTATCATTATATCATCTTGAGGATCTTCCTTTTGACCTCATAATTAATGGGCATATACATAAAAGATTCACTAGACTGGGGGGAAAATTTATAATACCTGGAAGTACTGTTATAACTCAATTAAAAAAGGATGAAGCTGAGCCTAAGGGATATGTGCTCTATGATACGAAGAATAAACAAGCGGAATTCATCGATATCGGAACTAGGAAATTTTTCTATGAAGAACTCAAATTTGAGAATTCTGGAAAGAACGAAGTGAATCAGAAGATCAAAGAACTGATAGAAAATATAAATATGGAAAATAAGGATGCCATTATCTCGATAAAGATAAAGGGAACCCTTAGGGAGGGATTGTCAGGACCTGATGTCAAAATTGACGAATATGAAAACGTATTTTTGGACAACCAACTCAACTCCTCCAATCTTGCAGAAAAAATAAAAAAAATAAAGGATCTACGTGAAGAGAACCTTTCGATAAGGGATTTTGCTGTAAAGGAACTCTCATCAAAGATAGGGGACAATATCAAACTTTTCAACCCGTCTGAGTTATTTGACAAGCTCGTCAATGGTACTGAAGAGCCTATGGAATACCTTGAAAAAGAGGTTCTCTTCTCCAGGAATAGAAAAACTCTTCCTTGAGAATCGTAATGTGTGGTGTTTCATCTTGAATGCATTCCCACTGAATAAAGTATTTAAAGCGTGGTTTCCAGATTATATATTGCCATTGCAGGAGTGGCGGAGTGGTCAAACGCGCAGGGTTTAGGACCCTGTGGCTTAGTGCCTTCGAAGGTTCGAGTCCTTCCTCCTGCACTCCAAGCTGGCCCCAGGTCAGCAGCGATTGGGCATGATTCTGTCCAATTGCGCACGAGCCATTAAATTGCCCTAAAAAGCGTAAATATGTGGGGCAATTTGATGGTTCAATGCTGCTTTTTTCAGCATGTGCGGAACCCCGAAATGAGTCTTCCTGATGCAAAATGCATCGGGAATTTTGAACGGTCTGCCGTTCAAAACCTCGTACCGGAGATGAAAAAGGTATGGATGTATTCGGGTTGTATAACTATCCGCGGCGCCTTGAGAAGGCGATTGCAAATATGGAGAAGGATTCCAAGGTTGGAGAGAAGAATAAGCAGCTGATTGTCTCTTTTTCTAAGACTAGGCTAGCCAGAGGTTCAGGGCATGGCAGGGTGGAAAGCACAGGGTAGGATTCGAATATGTGACCCCGTGCTTTCCATAGACTTTGTTGACTATTCGCGTTACTTCCTTCGCCGCCGTAATTCTTCCAGTACCTGCTTAAAACCAACCTCCCGGTTCTCCAAGTAAACAAACATGAAAAACAGCAGATCAGCCGCTTCCCAAACTACTTCATCCTCATTTTCAGCTTCAATCAACTCAGTAAGCTCCTCTTTCAGTTTGGAGACCACCATATCTCTGTCGTTGACAATGCTGGAAACGTAGGAATTTGGATTCGGCTCCTTCTTCCTGCTGGAAATAACCCCTATCAGCTCCTGCAGAATCGGCTTTTCCTGTCCGAAGCAGGAGTAGGCATTCGTGTGACAAGCCGGACCTTTTGGAATTACCTTCACAAGCAATGCATCCGAATCGCAGTCATTTTGCATGGAGACGACCTTCTGGTAATTGCCGCTGGTTTCACCCTTCTTTATAACCCTGCCAAGCTTCCTGCTGTATCTCCATACATAACCTTCCTTGGTCATTCTGTCTATCGCTTCTTCATTTGCATAAAACAGCGATAACACTGTACCACTGTTGGCATCCTGTATAATCATTGGCACTAGGCCTTCTTTGTCAAACTTCAATTTCACGTATATCAACTCCGTTCTTTTCCAGATAAATTTTCAGATCTGGAATCCTGATTTTTCCATAGTGGAAGAGGCTTGCTGCAAGAGCCGCAGAAACATTGCTATCCCTAAAAACATCTAGGAAATCCTTCTTTGAACCTGCTCCACCTGATGCAATTACCGGAATATTCACTGCATCAGCTACGGTTTTGTAAAGCTCAATATCAAACCCGACATTCGTTCCATCTCTGTCTATGCTTGTTAGAAGGATCTCTCCGGCCCCGAGCGATTCTGCCTTTCTTGCCCATTCAACAACATCCATGCCAGTAAATTCGGTACCGCATCTTGTGAAAACAATCCATTTGCCATTTACTTTCTTAGCGTCTATTGCAACCACGACTGCCTGCGAACCGAATTCCAGTGCTGCTGCCCGTATCAAAGCAGGATTATCTATAGCTGAAGTGTTAAGCGAAACTCTATCCGCACCCGCCCGCAATATCGAACGCATATCTGAGATTGTTCTGATGCCGCCACCTATTGTAAATGGTATGAAAATTTCCTTTGCAACCTTCCTTGCAACATCGACCATTGTTTTTCTGCCCTGAATGCTTGCCGAGATGTCAAGAAACACCAGCTCATCTGCCCCTTCTTCATAATATCTTCTGGCAAGGGCTACCGGATCCCCTGCATCGCGAAGACCATTGAAATTAGTTCCTTTCACAACCCTGCCGTCTTTCACATCAAGACATGGAATAATACGCTTGCACAGCATTTCATTTGCACCCCCTTCCCTCGAATTTTATGATATCGCCGGAGTCAATCAGGTTTTCAAGAAATGCCCGCCCGACAATTGCTGCATCCACTCCTGCCGAGTCCAGTTTGATGAGATCAATTGTATCCCTCACACCTCCAGCAGCAATTATCTTTGCCTTACATCTGTTTTGCAAAGAAGCTAGAAGTTCCAGATTGGGACCATTGAGGGTTCCGTCCCTGCTCGTATCAGTAACAACAATCTCAGAGAGTCCTTCAGCAGCCTTTTCGAATGGAATTCGGCTCTGCTTTGTCCATCCGGCATAACTCAGACTGCCATCCTTGAAATCAAAGGAACTGATGAGCCTGCCATAATATTTTTTCTTGATTCTGGCAGCTAATCTTTGGTCTCCAAGAAGCATAGTACTGACAATCACCTTCTTGACTCCTAAGTTTAGCAGTTCGATTATCTTCTCCTCGCTGCGTATCCCGCCACCCACCTGAATCGGAAACTCAGCTGCAAGAGATTTGATTATCTCAAGATTTTTCATCTCACCGCTGAATGCACCGTCAAGGTCTATTACGTGGACAATTCTTGCTTTTCTATCTAGGTATTCCTGAGCAAGCTGCAGAGGATCCTTATCATAGTTGATCACCTTGTCCTTATCGCCTTTGATAAGACGCACGCATTTTCCATCCATCAGATCTATTGCTGGTATAACTCTCATTTTCGCACCTCCATGATGAAATTTTCGAGTATTTTCAGCCCAGTCTTGCCGCTTTTCTCTGGGTGGAACTGGGTTGCAAAAACATTCTCCATCCAGAATGCTGCCGGAAACCTTTTGCCGTAAACCGAAGTTGCAGAAACACATGAATTGTCCGACGGCTCGCAGTAGTACGAATTGACGAAATATCCGTAGAATTCACTAATCCCCGCAAATAGGGGGCAATCCAAATTCTCTACTCTGTTCCAGCCTATCTGCGGGACCGGAAGGTCCGAAGAAAATCTCTTCACTGTTCCAGGAACTATTCCTAGACCTTGTTCGCCATTGCTTTCCTCGCTTCTTTCCAATAGCAATTGCATCCCAAGACAAATCCCTAAGAATGGCTTCCTATCTTCCAAAATCAGCTTCCTAAGTGTATTCGTCCGCTTTCCAAGTGACTTTATCGCTGAACCGAATGATCCTACTCCTGGAAATACCAATGCATCAGCTTTCCTCCAGACTGCCTCATCGCCACTAAGGGTGATTGTAACGCCTATTTTCTCAAAGGCATTTCTTACACTCGCAGTATTTCCAGCCCCGTAATCAATCATTACAAGATTCATTCGACCACCCGTGCCATGTCCATCACCAGAATATCCTTTGCACCAGCTTTCTTGAGGTTCCTGATAGTCGTAATGAGGTCTTTGCTATCCACAACACTTTGCACCGAATAACTGCCCTCTTTTGCAAGCTCAAGAACTGTAGGGCTTTCCATCGAAGGCATAACTTCGAGTACTCTTGCTAAAGCTTCTTTATCAGAAACGTTGGCCAACAGATAGCGTTTAACCTCAGCAGTTATCACACTCTCGATGGATACCTTCAGAGCGTCGACTTCATCCTCTTTCTCAGCCTTGCTTTTCTTGTTGGAAACAAGATACTGGATGGATTCTCCGATGATGTCAACTATCCTGAGATTGTTCTCAACAAGCGTGGTCCCTGTACTTACTTGATCAACAATTATATCTGAAATTCCCAGATAAGGAGCAAGTTCTGTAGCTCCTGCTATTGAAATGACTTCACAGAATCTGTCCTTGCTGCTGAAATACTTCTTTGCAATGTTTGTGAGCTTTGTAGCCGCCCTCATTCCGCTGCGGTAGTCTTCAGGAGATTTGATGTCTGAATCCTTCGGTGCTGCCACTGCGATCTTGCAGCTTCCGAAGTTCAGTTTCAACAGTTTGTCTACTTCTGCCCCGGACTCCTGGATCATATCTTCTCCAGTAATGCCCATCTCAGCAGCTCCCGACTGCACATATAATGGTATATCTGCCGCCCTGGCATACACTACCTGTATCTCCGGATTGTTAGTATTAACGTAGAGTTTCCTCCCGTTCTCCGGCACATCCAATCCTATTTTTCTCAGGAGCTTTAGGACCTCCTTGTTCACTCTTCCTTTGTTTGGTATTGCTAATCTTATCACTCATATCACCTCCTTGGTACTTGGCAGGCCTTTCCTGCGCGGATCAATCTCACATGCCATGCGCATTGCACGGCCAAACGCCTTGAAAATAGCCTCAATCTTGTGGTGTTCGTTCCTTCCGCTAACCCTGACATTGATGCTTGCCCTGCTCCCTCGTGCAAATGCCTCGAAGAAGTCATAGATGAGTTCGGTGCTGAGTTCTCCAACTTTCTCTCGTTTGAACTCTGCCTCAAGTTGGATGCATGGTCTTCCGCCCAGATCTATGGCTACCTGTGCCAGAGCCTCATCCATTGGCAGGATGAAAAAACCGTAGCGGTTGATTCCTTCCCTATTCCCTAGGGCCTTGTCGAAAGCTGAACCGAGAACAAAACCAATGTCCTCCACTGTGTGGTGGTCATCAACATCGAAATCGCCTTTTGCAGCTAGATTCAAGTCGAACATTCCCTGAAAGGAGAACAGTTCAAGCATGTGATTCAGGAAGCCAATTCCGCTGTCTATGGAATTTCTTCCTTCTCCATCAATAACCAACTCAGCATTGATAGCAGTCTCACTGGTCTTTCTTTCTATTTTTGTCTGTCTCATTTCAACACCTCGAATATTCTGTTAACATCCGTGATGGAATATTCAGCTTCCAGTCCTGGAGTAACAGAGATGAATGGCATTCCTGCTGCCTTTGAAGCAAGAGCGTCATTGACAGTATCGCCAACGTAAATAGCCGAACGGCAGCTCATCCTCTTTTTCGCAAGAAGAAGTGGCTCAGGCTTAGGCTTCTCAGTTTTGCAGTCTTCAGCTGCGACAATAGAATTATTAGTGAAAAATTTTGGCACTAGGCCTTTCAATGCATACAATGCCTCTTCTCTTGGGCGACTTGTTACTATACCGAGTTTGTAACCTTCATTGGTAAGTTTAGCGAGAGTTGAGCGGGCAACAATTAGCTTTTCGTTCTTGTTCAGCCCACCAAGATAGAGAGATTGGAATTTTTGTTTAATTTGCTGGTAATCTTCTGTGTCTCTATCCAAACCTTTCAAGTTCGATTTGTTGTTAAGCAACGCATATGTGACATCCCAGTCGTTATTTGAATTTGGAAGTTTCTTGATTGATTCTATGTCTTCGTCTGAAACTGTTCTGCCTGAGAAAAACTTTACTGTCTGCTTAATGGCTTCTCGGTATGATTTTGACACATCTACAAGAACGCCGTCTATGTCGAAGAGTATACCATCGCGAATCTTGCTTATTTCCGCTAACAATAAGTCATTGTCTTCTTCCCCTCGTAACGTAATCCTGAGGCATCCAGCAAGTAGGCCAGAATAATTTCGTATTACAATCCCTTTTCCAAGCAGTTTCCTGAAGATTCTTTCAGCATCAGAAGCATCTGTTCTAATGAGAATGAAGTTCGTGTCAGAAGGCAATACTTCGAATCCGAGTTCTTGGAGTTCTCTACTGATTCTCTTCCTTTCTCTTATCGTCCTGAGAATGTTCTCCTTTACTTCTGTTCTCCGTTTTAATGCAGCAATTGCAAGACGTTCTGAAATAGGATTGATGTTATATGGTTGGCGTATCTTGTTTAGCAATCTTGCAACTCGTGGAGAACAAACAGCATATCCAATACGCATTCCTGCAAGGCCAAATGCTTTTGATAGCGTCCTGATGACAACAACATTCTGACATTCCCGAATCAATTCTGCTGCGCTTTCTTTTCCAGAGAATTCAATGTATGCCTCATCCACTGCTAGAATTCCATCAAAAGCTTCTGCAATTTTCTTTATGACCTCAATAGGGGTATAATTGCCAGTTGGATTGTTTGGGTTGCAGATGAATATTATCTTGGCTCCTGAACCCTTGGCTGCTTTAAGCAGGGAATTGGCATCAACTCCAAAATCAGTTCCAAGACGTGGAACTTCCACAGTTCTTCCTCCACAAATTGAGGTCACAACCTCATAGAAGGAGAATGTTGGCGTGGAAACAACGACAGTGTCATCTTTGGAGATGAATGCCCGGACAAGCATATCAATGATCTCATCTGCCCCGTTGCCAAGAACTACCTGCGAAGCGTCTGAACCTACGTAAGATGCTATGCTGCTTGTCAGTTCAGAATATTTTGAATCTGGGTATTCGTTCACGATTCCATTAACTTCGTCGTTGGCAATTCTGCGAATTTCATTTACCACTGCTGGTAGAGCAACTTGAGATGTATTTCTGTCGAATCGCTTCACGTCTGAAACGCTTATTCCTGCCAACTTAGCAATCTCTTCGTCACCTGGAACGTAGCCGTATGGTTCAAGAACCTCGATGCATTTTCTAGGTATCATGATCTGCCACCTCTTAGTCTGGCTGCCCTTGCGTGAGCTTCCAGGCCTTCCATATCTGCAAAGATGCCTGCTTGCTCCGAGAGCTTACGCTGCTCTGCATCAGACATTATTTCGACGTAGCTGCGCACCATGAAATCGACGGCTGATAACCCTGAGAGAAATCTTGCCGTTCCACCGGTCGGCAGTATGTGGTTGCCCCCGCTCATCCCATAATCCGCAAAGGACTCACAGGTATTGACAAAGACAGCTCCCGCATTGCTTATCTTATTTGCAATCAAATCGCCATCTTTGGCAAGAATTTCCAGGTGCTCTGGGGCATAGTCATTGGATATTTTTACTGCCTGTTCCATACTTTCGGTCAGCACAATGGCCCCGTAATTCTCCAGAGATTCTTCTGCCAATTGCCTCTTGCTTAGTTTTCTCAGTTGCTTTTTCAGCTCAAGCGAAACCTCCGTTGCCAGCCATTTTGATGTTGTAAGTAGTATGGCTGGAGAATTGATTCCGTGCTCTGCCTGTGCAAGCATATCTGCCGCAACATAATCAGGCCTTGCAGTTTCATCTGCAATAATGAGAACTTCTGATGGTCCAGCAACCAAATCGACCTTGACAGTTCCCGAAGAGGAAACAAGCTGCTTTGCCGCAGCTACATAAACGTTGCCGGGACCGCATATCATATCTACCTTTTTCAGTCTTCTTGGGATACCGAAGGCCATCGCTGCTATAGCCTGTGCACCTCCGATACGACATATTTCAGTTATCCCAAGCTTTCCTGCAAGATACAGTATGGTAGGTGAAATTGGAACTTGTGGTGGAGTGCATACAACCAGCTCCTTCACTCCAGTGGCCCGTGCGGTTACTCCTGCCATCAAAAGTGAAGATGGAAGGGGTGCAACGCCTCCGGGCACATAAATCCCTACTCTTTTTATCGGCCTTGGTTTTAAGGAAACCGACCCATCTCCAATGCTAAGCTTTATCTCCTTCTGCGATACAGCTATAGCTTTCTGCACGGAATAGACTCTGTTGAATGCCTCGTCTATTGCTTCCTTCTGTATATCATCTAGATTATCTGCTTTGATTTCCTTTGCGCTAACCATGAGATTTTCTTCATTGAGGTCAAAACCATCGAATTTCGATGAGTATTCCTTCAAAGCACCAAAACCATTTTTCTTGACATTTTCAACTATGGCTTCGGCTCTTTCGTAAACCTCATCTGGTATCCCTGCCCTATCCTTTTTCCTGAATTCATCTGGACCTATTACATCAATCATTCTGCACACCTCTTTTTTTCTTCAGATAAGCTCCGTTCTTGGAGTAGGCCTGAGTTTTAGAATCAGAAGTATCTGGAGCTTTCGCTAGCTCGATTTTGGCCTTGCCATCTGACGTAGAGCTTACGCTAATCAGAATTTTGTCTCCTTTCTCTATGCCGATGGCTTCACGTATTTCTAACGGTAAAACTAGCCGCGCCTTCTTGTCGAGGCGGATGACGAAATCCTGGGATGTCTTTCTCTGCTTTTTACACTTCTGCTTATTGCAGATGAACTAAATCCCATTCCATGAAGTAAATCCCTTCCGTTCACCATCGTTTTCACCTAATATACACATGTATTATATCTTTCCCACTATTTAATAGTTCCGTTTTTTAACAGATTTATTGCTTTTTCATGGACCGTAATGAGCAATTAGTGATTTGCACGCCGGAGCTAAGTTTAAATATTCTGCACCTCAGAACAGAGCTCGGTAAACGAGGTTCAATGGGGATTTCCACTGACCTGAGACCAAGTTGGAAAGCAGAGGCAAGGATTCGAGCTCCAGGTTCTAATCCCTAAGTAATAGGTTCAGAGGCCAGCTCTCGGGACCTTCCTCCTGCACTCCAAGCTGGCCCCAGGTCAGCAGCAATTGGGCAGGATGTTATGAACAAACTTATTCTCGCCAGTTTCAACCCTGCTCACGCTGATTCTTTGCCTCAGAACTATTTGACA
>CAYVTJ010000035.1:0-9542 GCA_964454475.1 Microcaldota archaeon
GTTTTGAGGCAAAGAATCAGCGTGAGCAGGGTTGAAACTGGCGAGGTTAAGTAAGGAAAATTAAGAATAAAAAGCAGTAGAAGAAAATAATATTGAACTATTTGATTGGGTCATTCTGGCATTCTGTTAATTAATAAAGTATTTGAGGGATCATTTTTTCTTCTCAGGCTTGGAAGAGCTCTTTATCTTGGAGCCGGAAATTTTTCTTGACATTTTTTCGGCCTTTTTCCTGGCTTGGGCAGTTTTTACTCCTTTCTTCCGTATCGTTGTGTCTTTTTTATCGGTTTTCTTTGAAGGTTTTTTTCTGCTTGGATGGGGCTTCCGGGTTTTCTTTTTTGCCTGGAGTTTTTTGTTGATTCTTTGGGATTTTGTGGGCCTCCCCTTCTGACCGCTGTTGGTCAGACCCCTGAAGGATCTTCCCTGTCTTATTCCAGCGCTAATATTTACAGATGGTTTGGATGGGTCGATCAAGATAACCTCGTAAAATTTACTAGTTCCATCCTCCCCAACCCAATATGAATTCAGAACCTCCATGTTTCGGTACTTTCGATTGACCCTTTGTTCTGCCATCGCCTGATGTGATATTCCGGGTTGCACATAGACATAATTATGACGGGGTTTCCGTCCGCCGCTAGGTGTTCGGCGTCTCCTTCTTCCCTTTCCAATCTTTACCCTGACGATGGTATAACCCTGCTTTGGTTTGTATCCCAGACGCCTTGCTCTTGTTAGATTACTTGGCCTTTCTGATGAAACCATTACTGGATCAGTTCGCCATTTGATAAGCTTCTCTTTGTAGCGTTCATCATTATTCTTGTATTGCGTCTGGAGCGTCTGTTCTATATATTTATATGAACCCATTCGAATCACTTTTGCATGTTTTTTCTGAAGAATATGTCAATGTATTTTTTGATAGTGCTAGTCATGTTTTTTAAATATTTCTTTTCATCAAAAATTTAACTGGTTTTGGTGTTCGTATGGCGGAAGTTTCAAATCATTCAGAATTTATGAAGACTGTCGAGGAAATCCGTTCAGCAGAGAGCGAGTATGACACGCTCGTATCAGGAGCAAAACAAAAAGCGGATAATATATTGAGAAAAGCCAAAGAGCAAGTGGTAAAAGAACGATCGAAAGCCAAGGAGAATGCCGTTGCTTTGAAGAACGAGAAATTGAAAGAAGGCAGATCGGAAGTGGAAGCTAAAGTGGATGAAATCCTCAAGAAAGCAAAATCCAAAGCCTCCACAGTAAGGAAGAAGGATGCTGATAAAGAATTCACAGAAGCGCTTGTAGATGATTTGTTAAGTGAGTAGGTAATCCCATGTTACACCCAGTTCCAATGCAAAAGATACGCATAATTACATTAAAGAATAGGTCTAAAGACCTCATAAAAGAGTTGCACGAAGCAGGCGTACTTGAGATAAGGAAAAGCAGGATAGATGGCTTGGAATCTGGAAGACCAACTCCTTTTTTTGATGAAGTATCAGCACAGTTGGTAAGATTGAGGGGGCTGTTGTCAATCCTAAAGAAATATAAAGAAGATGAAGGGAAAAAGCTGCCAATAATTCCTGGAGAAGAAGCAGTAGAAATGTCAAAAAATATAGATTACGACACCAAAATAAAAGGACTTTTCAATGAGGAGAATCAGATTAGAGAAGAAATATCAACATATCAAGATTATCTGGAAACATCGACAAAACTGAAACCTTTCAAGAATATAGATTTCAGCAGATTGAAAGGGAGTTCTCTTGATTACAGAGTTGGAGAGCTTCCAAGCATGAATATCGACAAATTGAATAATAAGATTGGCAGGTTTTTAGACAATTATTCCATGCTAAATTCTGAGGATGGTGAAAAAGTTGTTTCCCTTATCATTTTCAGAAAAAAAGGGAATCTTGATCTTGAGCCCATACTAACAGAACACGGTTTTGTCCCCATGCAGATCCCTTTCGAATTGACCAAGCCTTCTATTGCCGCATCTAAATATCATAACGAGATTAGAACAAGAGAGAATCGGATGAAGGACTTGAGGGTGGAGATTGGAGGTTTGGCAGATTCTGTTTATTCTGAAGTGGAAATGCTGATAGAGTCCTTAAGTCTGGCTGCAGATAGAGCGGAGATAAATTCCAAGTTTGCAGTTTCTTCAAAAACGATGATTATTGAAGGTTGGATTCGTGAGGATAAGTATGATAACATTAAGAAACTCGAGGATCAATTCAACCCGGATGTGTTGGTTGAAAAGGTAAATGCAGGACAGGATGAAATGCCTCCTACGGTCTTGGATAATCCTGAAGTTGTAGGTCCTTTTGAATTCCTTACAAGAAGCTATTCATTCCCTAATTACCGTGAGTTGGATCCGTCTTTGATATATCTGATTTTTGTGCCCATAGTGTATGGTATGATTGTCGGTGATGTCGTTTATGGTCTTATATCCATCGTTATTGCCAAAGTGCTCATGGATAAATTCAAGAACAGCAATACCATGTTTAATGTGGCCAGACTGTGGTATCTATCAGCGTTTCCCACAATAATATTCGGTATAATATTCGATGAGTGGTTTGGTATGGGCCACGTTGCGCTATTAGATGCTCTTGGCCAATGGGGACTTCCGCTTGCAAAGGATGCATTATACCATGGATTTCACAGGGATCACAATTTAACCACCCTTATCGGCATTACTGCTTTGGTAGGTTTGTTACAGCTCGGCTTTGGTTTCATACTTGGATTTGTGAATAATTGGAATCACAATCGGAAACATGCTTATGCCAAACTTGCATGGCTTGGCATAGAAATTGGAGGGACACTGGCTGTAGCGGCTTTAATCCTGAATCTGATCCCAAACACTTTTGGCCTTTATGGTGAGGTTTTGTTGGTGATCTCCACTATTGCATTGTTCTTTACAGAAGGGGTTGCAGGAATATTGGAGATACCTGGTCTTATGGGCAATGTGCTTTCCTATTCCAGGATTGCAGCTATCGGTATTGTAGGGGTGATTCTGGCAAAAATAATAAATGAGTATTTCTTGCCGGTTCCGTCTCAAGGTATTTTTGTGATTTTATTCATACCGTTGTTTGTAGCGCTTCATAGTGCTAATGCATTCATAGCGATGTTTGAAGCACTCATTCAAGGAGGCCGTCTCAACCTTCTTGAGTTCAGATCAAAGTTCTTTGAAGGCGGTGGCAATGAATTTGAACCGTTTTCATTACGCTCAAAAAAATAGAGGTGAAACAATATGGCAACAGAAGTAATTGAAGGATTTTCCGCCGGAGCTGCAGCTGCTCTTGGTGCAGGGATTGCAATGGGAGCAAGTGCGCTAGCGGCTGCATGGTCACAGGGAGCAGTCGGTTCTGCTGCACTCGGTTTGATAGCAGAAAGGCCCGAATTCGGGAAGAATGTGCTTATCTATCTCGTTCTGCCCGAAATTCTGGCAATCCTGGGTTTCGTTATAGCGTTCATGCTTATCGGCAATGTGGCAAGCCACTGAGCTTTCCTCCAAGGAGGTTAGAAGATGGGCATAGAAAAGCTTACATCTTCCCTTCTTCTGGAGGCAAATAAGGAAGCTGCCGGCATAGTAAGTGCGGCAGAATCGCATGCCCGGAAGATGCTGGAAGAAGAAAGATCGCAGAATGAAAAAATGCGTAAGCAAATGACAGATGATGCTGAGAGGACTATTGAGAATCTCAGGAACGAGAGGGTAGCGTGGGCGAAATTGGAAGCAAAAAGAATAATGGCTGAAGCAAAAGAGGATGCCATCGATAATGTATTGAATGATTTCTTTGATGCCCTAAAAAAATCAAGAAAGACCAAAAAGTACAAAACATATATGAATTCCCAGATAAAGAAGGCCATTGATGAGCTTAATTCGGATTCTTTGATAGTTCATGTCCTCAAAGGGGAAAAAAGCATTGTTCCGAAGAAAAAAGGAGTGAAGGTACTGGAGGATCTTGATTCTCTTGGAGGTGCGATCATTGAGAGCAATGATAGAAAAGTGAGGATAAATCTAACTCTTGAGACCTTATTCGAAGCTAGAAAAGATGTCTTGAGAAAAAAGATTTCCGATAAATTATTTGGTGGCTAATGATGCACCTCCAACTCCCGAAAATTGAAAGCAGAGCACTGAAGTATGGTTATGCTAACGCCAGGGTGAGAGGCATGAAAGGCCTTTTGCTTAACCAGTCGACTCTCGAGGAATTGATAAAAGTGGGCACGATAGAAGGGATGATCGAACTTCTCCAAAGAACCCATTATAAAGGGCATTTCGTTAAAGAATCGGTGAACTATTCTGGTTCACAACTAATCGAGATGGCTTCTGGAAAAAGTTTCATTAAAGCGATTGAGAAGATTCGTAAGTTCACTCCTAGCGACAGCCTGCCTGCTGTCAACGCTCTTCTACAGAAATGGGGGTTGTTGAATCTCAAGACCATGATACATGCCAAGAGACTGGGAAAGAGTTATGCAGATGTAAAGCCCTACCTATTCCCTGTCGGAGGAGTGACCGAGGACGATCTTGAGAGGATTATGGATGCAAATGAGAAAGAAATCTTCAGAGAGATACGCCACACCGAACTCGGAGCGGACATGTTGTCAACAAGTACAAAACATTTCTCCAAAAGGATGCAAGAGACATTCACGAATGCCTTGAAAAGTACGGATATGTTCATCCAATTGGAGACGATAATGGATGCATATATTTACATGTTGATGGACAAGTCACTATCCGAAGTCGGAGGAAAAGAAATAGATAGCATAAGAAGAATCCTCAAGCTTGAAATCGACGCCAAGAACATATTGATTGTCGAGAGGATGAAGAAGCATGGATATAATCTGGAAAGCATAAAAGCCAATCTAATAAAAGGAGGTACGCTTGATTCCAAATTTGCGGAAAAACTAGTAGAATCCAAGGATGTAACGGCTACTGTTTCTTTAATCAAATCTAAATTCAGGAGGTTCGATATAAAAGAAGGGATTGAAAATTCCCTGGTTGATTTGGAAATAGCGATTGAAAAAGCACTTGCCGCTGAGAAGGTCCTGGCATTTAACAGGAGTATTCTCTCAGTAGGTGTGATTCTTGGGTTCATTCTCATAAAACAGGAAGAGATGAACAATCTCAGAAAAATCACGAAAGCAAAGGAATTTGGCATACCTGAAGAAGATGTCAAGGAGATGCTAATAACAGTGTGATCATATGGCAAAAGCAAAGATTCTGGTATTGGGAAGGCCCCCTCTTGTGCAAGGTTTTCAACTTGCCGGCCTTGAGGATTGCATAGTAGCAGGGGAGGATGTATTTCAGGATGAACTTGAGAAAGTCCTTAACAATCCCAGATTTGGTATTTTGGTTGTGAATGAAAGCCTATTGAACAGTATTGATTGGAGAATCAAGAAAAAACTGGATTCGATAGCATACCCTGTTATTGTACCCATGCCTGATAAAGGAGTCGAAAGCACGGAAGGTGCCGAGATAAGACAGATGATAAAAAGAGCCCTTGGCTTTGACCTTGGAGCTAAATAATATTTCGGAGGAAGATAGCAATGACATCCAAAAAAGAAGGACATATCAAAAGAATTTCCGGTCCGGTTGTGGAGGCCGTCATCCCGGATGCGAAATTATATGACGTGGTTAAGGTCGGAAATGATGGTCTTGTTGGTGAAATCATTAAGATCGTAGGCGATACTTCTGTGGTCCAGGTCTATGAAGATACTTCCGGACTTGAACCCGGAGAAGGAGCAGTGACCACTGGGGAACCCCTTTCAGTGGAACTGGGGCCAGGTATCCTGAAAAGCATATATGATGGTGTACAAAGACCTCTTAAGGTGATAGAGGATAATTCTGATGGAGCATTCATGAAGAGAGGTATTGTTGCGCTTCCACTAGATAGAAGCAAAAAGTGGGAGTTCAAAGCCCTGATGGAAAAGGGTGAGGATGTCAAGAAAGGAGACGTACTTGGAACAGTTCAGGAGACAGATATAATCGAACACCGGATTCTTTCTCCCTATGACGGTAAGATTGAATCGATAAAATCAGGAGAATATACTGTTGAAGACCAGGTAGGGACCATCTCTTATCAGGGTAAGAAAAAATCATTTTATCTCATGCAGAGGTGGTTTGTCCGGAAGGCAAGACCTGTGATAGAAAAGTTTCCGCCCAATATCCCTCTTGTAACAGGGCAGAGGATTATAGATACCTTCTTCCCGATAGCAAAGGGAGGGACGGCATGCATCCCAGGTCCATTTGGTTCAGGGAAGACCGTTACGCAGCAATCACTCGCAAAATATTCGGACACTCAGATAGTTGTATACATTGGATGCGGTGAACGTGGAAATGAGATGACGGAAGTACTTAAGGAGTTTCCCGAACTGATCGATCCCAATACAGGAAAAGCACTCATGGAACGGACCGTTCTTATCGCCAACACATCAAATATGCCTGTGGCTGCCCGTGAGGCGAGCATTTACACTGGCATCACTATAGCCGAGTATTTCAGAGATATGGGATATGATGTTTCCTTGATGGCCGATTCGACATCAAGATGGGCTGAGGCAATGCGTGAGATAGGGGGACGTCTTGAAGAAATGCCTGGTGAAGAAGGGTACCCTGCATACCTAGCTCGAAGGCTTGCAGAATTCTACGAAAGAGCCGGACGAGTTAGTTGTTTGGGGGCGGATGATCGCTATGGATCAGTAACGATAATAGGCGCTGTTTCCCCTCCTGGAGGGGATATTTCGGAGCCCGTTTCGCAAAACACCCTCCGCGTTACCAAGGTCTTCCTGGCCCTTGATGCGGCTCTTGCCTACAGGCGACACTTTCCAGCCATCAATTGGCTGAAGAGTTATTCGCTATATAAAGAGGATTTGGGAGAATGGCTTTCCGAGAACATCTCTTCGGATTTCCCTAAGATGGTGGGCAGATCCATGGAACTTTTGCAGAAAGAGGCTGAATTGCAGGAAGTTGTCCAACTGGTTGGACCAGATGCTTTGCCTGAGAAGGAACAAGCAATCCTCATGATAACTAAGATGATAAGGGAAGATTTCCTGCAGCAGAATGCTTTCAGTGATGTTGACGCCAGATCAAGCATGAAAAAACAATACAATATGCTTCGGACAGTGGTGAGATTTGCAGATAGAGCCAACAGTTCACTTGATCTTGGAGTGCAATTAAAGAACATCGAATCGCTTCCGATAAAATCCAAGATTGGAAGAATGAAAGAGATTCCTGATGAGAAGGAGGAGGAATTTGAAACCATCCTTAAAGATATGGATGAGCAGTTTGACAATCTATCGAAGTAGGTGATCATATGAAAGAATATCGAACCATCAAGGAAATAGCAGGACCTCTTGTATTTGTCTCGGATGTTACGGGTGTGGGTTACAACGAAATTGTCGAGGTTATGTTGCCTGACGGTGAACGAAGGAAAGGACAGGTTCTTGATGTCAGCGAGAACCTGGCTATTGTCCAGGTCTTTGGTCCCACGGCAGGCATAAGTACAAGTCAGACGACCGTTCGCTTCCTGGGAGAGACCATGAGGATTGGACTGAGTACTGAAATGCTTGGCAGGGCTTTCAATGGCCTTGGTGAGCCAAGAGATAAAGGACCGAAGATCATACCAGAAGAAAAACTCGATATAAATGGACTCCCGATAAATCCTTATTCAAGAGATACTCCATCAGAATTTATTCAGACAGGCATTTCAACAATAGATGGGATGAATACTCTTGTAAGAGGTCAGAAACTTCCTATCTTTTCTGGTGCAGGTCTTCCGCACAATCAATTAGCGGTACAGATTGCGAGACAGGCAAAAGTGCGGGGTTCTGGTGAGAAATTCGCAGTCGTATTCGCGGCGATTGGTATCACTCATGAGGAGTCCTCGTTTTTTATCCGGAATTTTGAGAAGACCGGTGCCCTTGAAAATGCTGTTTTGTTCCTGAACTTGGCCGATGATCCATCGGTTGAACGTATCATTACCCCAAGACTTGCTCTTACGACAGCAGAATATCTTGCTTATACGCATGATATGCATGTTCTTACCCTCATAACGGATATGACTAATTATGCCGAAGCTCTACGTGAGATTTCTTCTGCAAGAAATGAGGTGCCTGGAAGAAGAGGATATCCTGGATATATGTACACCGATCTCTCCACCATATACGAAAGGGCTGGTCGTATCAAAGGTGCAAAGGGTTCAGTTACTCAGCTTCCGATCCTAACCATGCCTGGTGATGATAAGACACATCCTATTCCTGACCTGACAGGGTACATTACCGAAGGTCAAATAATTCTGAACCGGGACCTCCACAGGAAAAACATACAACCGCCCGTGGATGTGTTGCCATCATTATCACGACTTATGAATCTTGGTATCGGTGATGGGAAAACAAGGGATGATCATAAAGGTGTTGCAGATCAGCTGTATTCATCCTATGCGAATGGACGGGATCTTAGAAGTCTCAGTGCGGTTGTCGGTGAAGAAGCATTAACTGCTGTTGATAGGCAATATCTTAGATTGGCAGATGAATTCGAAACGAAATTCGTAGCTCAGGATCAGACTGAGGATCGTGATATAGAGAAGACACTCGATATCGCCTGGGATTTGCTTTCGATCCTTCCTGAAGATGAATTGAAGAGAGTAAAGAGGAAGCACATCGACCAATATTTGAAAAAATCTTCTGAAGATTCTTCAACAGAGGAATAAAAATGGCAGCAATGGATGTAAATCCTACAAGGATGGAACTGATAAAGATCAAGGAACGCATCACGTTGGCTAATAAAGGCCATAAACTTCTCAAGCAGAAAAGAGATGCTCTGATCCTTGAGTTCTTCAAGATTCTGAAGAAAGCCCAAGATCTTAGAGGTGAATTAGCAAAAAAAATGACAAAGGCGTATAATTCCCTTGAACTTGCCGAGGCCTATCATCCCATTTATCAGCTTGCAAAAGTCTCTCTTGATTTGCGAAAGGATGTTGAAATAGATATAAAAGTCAAGAATGTCATGGGTGTTAACATCCCGAGCCTTGAGACAAAGCTTGAGAAAACTCCTTTTATGGATCTTCAAAGCTATTCTGTGGCCGGAACAAGCGCCAAAATAGACCAGGCTGTCGAGGATTTCGATGAGGTTTTGGACATGGTCATCAAGCTTGCCGAAAGCGAGACTGCTATGAAAAGATTGATTGTCGAGATCGAGAAAACTAAAAGAAGGGTGAACTCACTGGAATTCGTATTGATTCCAAGACTTCAAGAAACAAAAGCTATGATCTCTTTCAGGCTTGATGAGATGGAAAGGGATAATTTTGTATCTCTCAAGAGCATTAAAAGGAAACTTGAGAAAAAAGAGCAGGGTTATTCCTGAATGATATATCAATTTCAATCCTTTTTACATCCAAGTAATTACGACTCCAGACCTGCATCTTATTCATTTTGTTTTTTAACTTATTCTCGCCAGTTTCAACCCTGCCCACGCTGATTCTTTGCCTCAAAACCATTTGACAGTTTGGCCTCAAACCTGGATTTGCAGGTCAATTTGACCATATTTCTTGAGAAAATCACCAAAAAGAGCC
>CAYVTJ010000036.1:0-9366 GCA_964454475.1 Microcaldota archaeon
ATAGTTTTGAGGCAAAGAATCAGCGTGAGCAGGGTTGAAACTGGCGAGGTTAAGTTATATCACCCGACGTCTTCAAGGAATTGTCTGAACCAGCATTAGCTCAGCCAAAGCTCTCCAATGGCTCCAGAATCGCTATTATAATCAAAATTATTCAGAATACTATAATTATACTTTATGGGGCCCAGTGTATAAAGCAACCAGGCCATGCCTGAGTCAGGCGTGTTGGGTATGGGTGTAGCGAAAAGTAAGATCAGCCAGTCGTTAACATATCGGCCTATACTTAGCCCTGAAATCCGGCGTCTCAGGTACCTATATTCCGAAACGTTCATAATATCGCTTAAATCCAGGCATCTGTTCCAAGTAGGGAAATGATTTATAGCGGTTACTGCTCAATACCAACTATCTTCGAGGTAATCAAGATGCTCCAGAAAAGATATGATAACAAAGTGGAAGAGAAGTGGCAGACCTATTGGTCAAAGAACGGAACATATAAATTTGACGAGAATGACACGGTAAGGCCTGTCTTTTCCATAGATACTCCTCCTCCTTTCACCAGCGGAGAATTGCACATGGGTCATGTGCTTTCCTATTCCTATTTCGATTTCGTGGCAAGATACATGAGGATGAATGGATATAATGTATTTTATCCCCAAGGGTGGGACACCCAGGGGTTTCCCACGGAAGTAAGAGTGGAGAAGAAGCATGGAAGGCTACCCCCTGAAGAATTCAGGGAGAAATGCAGGGAATGGAGCATCGAGATGATCAGAAGGATGAAAAAACAGATGAATGCCCTTGGCTTCAGTGCAGATTGGGATTGTGAATACAGGACGATGGATCCTGACTATCACAGAAAGGTTCAGTATTCTCTGATTAAGATGTATGATGATAAGCTTATCTATCGTGACAGGTATCCTGTCTTCTGGTGTCCAAAATGCGTCTCAGCAGTTGCTAAAGCGGAATTGGAAGATGTCGAGAAGAATGGAGTGCTCAATCATATAAGATTCGAGGGTCCTGGAGGGCAAGAGCTTAAGATATCTACCACCAGGCCAGAGATGATGCCTGCATGTGTGGCGGTTCTTTTCTCTCCAGACGATGAGAGGTATTCCAATCTTGAGGGTAAAAGGGTAAAGACAGCTCTTGGGAAAGAAGTCCCTGCTTTCGCGGATAAGGATGTGGATAAGGAATTCGGAAGTGGTCTGGTCATGGTCTGCACTTTCGGGGATTCCCAGGATGTTGTCTGGGTGCACCGATACCGGCTTCCCTCGGTGGATTTAATAGACAGATATGGGAAGATGAAAAATGCAGGCGCTCTTGATAGCACAAAGGTCCAAGATGCAAGGGAGAATGTCATCAAACTTCTCAAGGAACAGGGAAAGCTGATCGGCCAGGAACCTCTTGGGCAGACAGTGAAGGTCCATGACCGTTGTAAGCATCAGGTCGAGTTGATCCATTCCCTTCAATGGTTCGCAGATATCCGCACAACCGGAGAGATGATAAAGAAGATGGCAAGGAAGATCAGATGGATCCCGGCCTTTGGCATTAGCTACCTTACAGATTGGGCGGATTCTGTCGAATGGGACTGGGTCATCTCAAGGCAAAGAGCATTCGGCACGCCACTTCCCTTTTACTATTGTAGAGAATGTTCAGAAACTGCTCCAGCAGGTGAATCCGAACTCCCCTTCTATCCGGAAAAAGCCAAAAAGAAGGTATGCGAATGCGGGGCAACCATGATACCTGAGGCCAGTGTCTGCGATTGTTGGGTGGATTCAAGCATTTCCCCTCTTATCATAGCAGGATGGCCGGATGATGAATCAAGGATGGAGCGGTTGTACCCTTCTTCTCTCAGGCCCCAGGGCGTGGAAATAGTCAGGACATGGGCATTTTATACAATTTATCGGAGCGGTGTGGCACTGACCAGCATACCTCCATGGAAGGAAGTATTGCTTAACGGAAATGTCCTTGCACCCGATGGCAAGAAGATGAGCAAGTCCATGGGCAATGTGGTCTCCCCCAATGAACTGCTCCGGGATTACCCTGCGGATTCGATCAGGCAATGGGCTGCCATGAGTGGGGCGATGGCAAAGGACCGGCCTTTTAGTTATGAGGATATAAAATTCTCCAAGAATTTTTTGACAAAGCTTTGGAATGCGGCAAGATTTATAGAGCGTGCGAATAATGGCTATGTTCATTCAGATGATGACTGGTCCTATCTTAACACTATCGACAGATGGATCACCAGCAGGATGAACCAGGTTGTGAGCGAATACACTAAATATATGGGAAGATATGAGTTCCATTCCGCGATCAGACTTCTTCATGATTTTTTCTGGCATGATTTCTGCGATAATTATCTGGAATATGTGAAACACAGAGTCTATTCCGAAGAAGAGGAGACAGAGCATAGCAAAAGGGCGGCCCAATGCTCTCTTCGCTATGTTCTGCTGACTTCGGTAAGATTGCTTGCTCCTATAACTCCGCATATCAGTGAAGAGATAAGCGAGGCTTTCTTCGGGGGAAGGGTATATGAGAGTATCCATCTCTCCGAATGGCCATCAGAGGGGGAAGTCGATGGGGGAAGCATGGCAAAGATGGAATTCTTTAATAGGATTGTCTCCAGAATCAGACAGTATAAAGCAGCGTCACAGATGTCTCAGAATGCAGAGCTGGATATCGTCAGGATTAGCCTCCCCAAGATGCTCGGACCCGAATTATTGGATGAACTGAAAATCATTAGCAAGATAAAAGAGATTAAGAGGACTGAAGGGGAATTCGATATCTCCGTCCAATGAGGTTATTCTTCCGCGATCACTTTCCCTGAAATCCGTCCTGAAATCTTGTGCTTCGGTCCGCAGCTAGGCTCAAGCTCCGGGGCGCAGGAAGAGTAGAGCACCGTGAGATTGTATCTTTGATAGGAATCATCAGGCAGCCCTTCTCCTTCATAGGTTCCAATTATGTCAATATCATCACCGCTTTTCACTTCTTCACCGAATCGACTGGATTCAAGCTGGAAGCCCTCTCCTGTGGATGGGTCCTCTATCGCCATCTCATGCAATTTTATCGGATATTGGAATCCATTGTGGAGGCTTATGCCGAGCTTGGTGCTCCCCTCTTCATTGAAAAGAGCGAAGTTGCAGGGAAGATTGGTTCCCACATTACATTCTTCTGACAATACGAATGAGGGATTGAAGATTCCACTCGTCATCAAGACTCCTATCACGATTAGTAGGGCAAGTATTGCCCACCCGTAAGTAACGATATATTCTACTGCCGATTGTCCCTTCATGAGGGAAATGACACGTGATGGCTTAAATATGTTTCGATGAGATATTCGGTCGGTGAAATAAATGGCCTATGGAGGATATTCTTATCTGGACAGGAAGTACAAGCCAGGGGAGGACGATTTCATCGCTCTTTTCTGGGTAGCAGGAAAGGATCCGATAGAGAAAATGGCTGAGGCCCTTGCGGCCGAATCAAGTGTAGGTACCTGGACAAAGCTCAGCACAATGAGCGACAAGGTCTGGAAACTCAGGGCAAGGGTTTTCAAGATAGCAAAAGCAACCAAGAATTCAGGTCTTGTTTGGATCGCTTATCCGTTGAAGCATTTTGATGTTGTGAACCTTCTTCAGTTCCAGGCTTCAGTTCTTGGTAATGTTTTCGGTCTAAAAGAATTGACCTCATTAGTGGCTCTTGACATCACTTTTCCAGGGAAATTCCAAAAACAATTCAAAGGACCGGGTTTTGGTCTGGAGGGCTTAAGAAAATATGTTGGAACCCAAAAGAGCAGAAGACCGCATATCGGGACGATCGTGAAGCCGAAAGTAGGACTTAGCCCCAAGAAGTTCGCGGATGTAGCCTATGAGGCGTTCATGGGAGGGTGTGATTTTGTCAAGGATGATGAGAATCTCGTAAATCAGAAGTTCTGTCCTTTCGAGGAAAGGGTTTCACGGATGCTCGATGTCTTGGATAGGGTGGAGGAGGAGACTGGGCGGAGAGTGCTCTATTCTCCCAACATTACCGGAAGTTACGATCAGATGCTCAAAAGAAGGGATTTCCTTCTTTCCAATGATTCCCCGATGGCTATGATCGATGTTTTCATAATGGGATACTCGGCCCTCATCGACATAGTTGACCAATTGAGGGATGACGGATTCATACTGCATGCGCACAGAGCAGGATATGCTGCTGAGGCACGGGGGGATTTTGGAGTCAGCTTTACCATACATCAGAAGTTCTACCGGATGATAGGCGTGGATCAGCTTCATATCGGAACAGGGGTTGGTAAGATGGAGGGAAGTCCGTTGTACATAAAAGCATTGCATGACTTATCGGTCAAAAACAAGGTTAAAGAGCGTCTGCACGTGGGGTGCCTTGCAACAGTGATAAACAAGAACATTGGTGCTCTCATGCCGGTCGCTTCAGGAGGTGTGAATCTCGGATTGATCGAACCGCTTCTTGAATTGCACGGGACAGATGTTACTGTCCAGGCAGGAGGGGGGATACATGGGCATCCAGATGGCACAAGAGCTGGTGCGGCGGGGATGAAGCAGGCTGTAGAAGCATGCATGGAGGGAATATCTGCTCCTGAATATGCAAAGAATCATCCAGAGCTTGCTAAAGGTCTTGAGAGCTGGGACTACATCAATCCAAAAAGCGTTAAAAAGCTTTTGCAGCAAGAGAAAGATAATGCAGCAACGCTCAGGAAGCGTGCTCTTTCTAAAGGAATAAAAGGGATTAACAGGTAATAACATGATCAAGAGCTGTGAACGATGCGGGAAACAGACCGCCAAACTTGAGAAATGCGACTATTGCAATCGAGCTGTGTGCGAATCGTGCATTAAAAGCTCCAAGAGGAAGAAGGTTGGCAGGAGATTCATCTGCAAGGATTGCTGGAGCGATCTCGATATGAGAGGAAAATATAAATCAGCAGATAATCAGGGTTATGGAGGATATAGAGGTGGAGGGTATAGAGGTTCTCATAACAGATAACCCTATCTCTTTTCGATTTTTATCCTCACAAGCCTTCCATCTATCTGATATCCTTTCATTTCTTTCTCAGGTTCAAAATCCATGCTTGATGCTCCTACTGATTCTGCCAATCTGTCCTTCTGCCTTTTGAGTATTGCTTTTATCTCTCCCTCAGTATCCAGATGAACCACTATCCTGTCCTTCTCAAGCATGCCAAGCTCTTTCCTCATGTTTTGGATACGTCTTTTTACTTCATTGCTGAGACCTTCCTCGTAAAGCTCTTCATCCAGCTTTCTCATGATGTAGATGGAGCCGTTTTCCAGTTCTTCACTGATGGTGTTTCCCTCAGGTGCTATAGAGACGTTCTTGACCTCTTTGACGTTCAGAAGCTTTGAGATTGCAGGTACAAAAGCATTTACAGCATCAATGACTTCATGGGATTTCGTCTCGATGTACAATGTCCTGACCGGCCATCTCACTTTGATATTTGCATTCTGGCGAAGCAACAAACCTTTTGACACGATCTCTGATACAACATCCATCTGTTTTTCAAGCAGAGCACTAATCTGGCCTTCATCCTCATTCTCGAGATTCATCAGGAATATCGATTCCTCATTCTCAAAATCCATGAAGAACCTTCTATATAGATGCTCGCTGATAAAAGGAGAGATCGGGGAGATCATCTTAAGCCCTTCCCTCATGACATGGTAGATGGTCCAAAGCGCTTCCTCTTTCCCATTTTTGGAATTTATCCTTGATTTTGCAAGCTTCATGTAGAATTTGCTGAGATCCTCAATCAGGAAGTATCTCAATGCCTTTACCGCTTGATGTATTTGATAGTTTTCTATCTCATTCCTATATACTTTCAGTGTGGAATTGAGCCTGCTTATTATCCATCTGTCTTCAACATGTAGTTCCTTCACTTCTGGCATTCTCTCTGGAAAGAACCTCTCCAGGAAGACTACCATGTTCATCATGATGTTCAGATCAGAGTAGCATTTCTTCATCTCAATCCAGCTGAACCTCAATTCGTTCCATACCGCATTGCTCATGCCCCAAAGCCTGAAGCTGTCTGCTCCGTACTTATCAAGAACCTCTTCGATTGGGATGAAATTGCCCAGGGATTTGCTCATTTTCACACCATGTTCATCAACGAAATGCCCATGCATGACAAGCTTCTGGTACGGACAAGCATCATATCTTACAACCCCTGAACCAAGCAATGAATAGAACCATCCTCTTATCTGATCCTGGCCTTCAATAATAAGATCCGTCCGTTCCGAATATCTCTTTACTTCTTTGTCATTCAAAGGAGCCCAGACAGCGTTTCCGGAATCAAACCAGACATCAAGGACATCCTCGACTCTCCTCATTTTCCCCCCGCAGGGACAATCGAAAGTGATCTCATCAAGATAGGGCCGGTGGAGTTCCTTCACCCCTGGCAATTCCTCTTTGGAATTGATCATCTTGACATTCTTGCAACTGTCGCATTTCCAGATAGGAAGAGGAATCCCCCAGTATCTCTGCCGTGATATGCACCAATCGGGCGCTCCGGTGACGAATTCCTTGAATCTCTCTTTTGCATAATCTGGATGCCATTCTGTTTTTTCGATCTCATCAAGCATTTGATCCTTGATCTTTGACACAGTTATGAACCATTGTTTTGTCGTCAGGAAGATCAATGGCGTTTTGCATCTCCAGCAATGAGGATATCTGTGCTTAATCCTCTTTTCTGCCACCAAGCTACTGTTTTTCTCAAGAATGGATATGACTTTTGGATTGGCTGCCCTTACATTCATTCCTTCGAATTCTCCCGCTTCTTTGGTGTAATTGCCCTGCGAATCGACAGGACAGAAGGCCTCGATCCCGAATCTCTTCCCGATTATGAAATCCTCCGGTCCGGTTCCGGGAGCGGTGTGTACAAGACCAGTACCATCTTCCACAGTAACATATTCATCGCTCATTACAACCTTTCTGTCATACTCCTTCAGGATGAGATCCTGCATCGGGTGTCTATATCTGATCCCATCGAGCTTGCGACCTGGAAGTTCGCTGATTATTGCCGCACTCTCCCCCGAAACTTCCATTAGCCTGTCAAGGCATTCCTTTGCGACTATCCAGATTTCATCATTCACGCGTACCTTGAGATATGTTTCGGTTGGATGTGCCATAACCCCCATATTCGCAGCCAGTGTCCAAGGAGTGGTTGTCCAGATAACAAGATATTCGTTTTCTGAGTCCTTTACTTTGAATTTTACATAAATGCTTGGATCAGTCTCATCTCCGTATTCTAGCTCATAGTTCGCCATCGTAGTCTCGCATCGATAGCAATAGGGAAGGACATATACTCCTTCATTCATCAGGCCCTTGTCCCATGCCATCTTTAAGGTCTTCCAGCTGGATTCGATGTAATCATCATGGAATGTAATATAGGGGTTCTCGAAATCCATCCATACGCCTACGTGTTTGAATTGATTGCCCATAACACCGATATATTTTGTTGCAAATAGTTTGCATTTTTCTATGAAATTTCCAATGCCATAACTTTCGATATCATTCTTGCTTTTGAATTCCAACTCATGTTCAACCTTCACCTCGATCGGGAGCCCATGCGTATCATATCCCGCTTGTGCCCGGACATCCCTCCCTCTCAATCTCCAATATCTGCAGTATGCGTCTTTGACCGTCTTGTTCCATGCAGTTCCAGGGTGAATCTGGCCGGTAGCATAGGGGGGCCCATCGCAGAAATAGAATGGTTCTCCTTCCTTGTTTTTCTCCTTTACTTTAAGATATGTTTTCCCACTCTCCCATAACTCGAGCACTTCTGCCTCTATCTTTTTATGACCGTACATCTTTCTTCCTCCAAAATCCAGACACTACAGAATCTTTATCAATTCAAAAGTCCAAACAGTGTCTTATAGGTTCAAAACAATAAAAAACCCTTGTCACATTCCATCGGATCGTTTTCCGTTTCCAGGTTCTGTAATTAAGAGTCTGCATCCGAAGAACCCTGTTTTCAGCTCCCAGGTTCTGGAGAGATGGCAGGAGAGAAAAGAAATCGAATCCTACAAGGTAAAGTTTGTCAGGTACTATATTCCCATCGTCGATAGTTTCATTCAAATTGGAAACGCGGGTCTTAATAACGGGCTCAAGTCGATGGATATATTACATTTAAAAACACTAACAGTCATCCTAATTCCATGAACTATTGCACTATTAAGAGAAATAGAAAGATTGGGCGGGAAGAGTGCCCCGGAGGGAACTTTACGAAAAAGCGGGTTTCCGAAAGAATGAAGAAGGCAGCCCTTACGGGTGCAGCAGCCTTGTTTTTCACATGTAGTTGCCCTCCTGAATCCGCAGGACCTCTGTCCGAAACCATTGCAAGGGCCGAACAGGCTTCTTATCGCTCCAGCACCGATCCCCTGGAAGCGGGCGAGGGCGTCGCATCGCTTGTCAGGACCGTCGATTTATCAGGAAGCAGACAGCAGCAGGTCTCAAGGCTTTTCGAGGCCATTCGTGTCGGCGGATCTCCGGGATTAAGAGTCCGCGATTCTGGAACTGATGTGGATACCCGACCTCCGGCAACAGCCGAGGAGACTATAAGCCATGGTGGGGACTGCACCGAATTGGCTTTCGTAGCAATCTCCTGCCTGCAGGAGTTGGGCATTTCTGGAGGTGCGAGAATAGTCCATTTCAGAGGAAGCCCGGAATCAGTAACACACATGGTTGCAATCGCAAATATCGATGGGCAGGAGATGATCATCGATCCGCAAGCAGATTCGGTCGGCTCTTATGCATTAACAGTCGATCGCGTGATAGATACCATATCCTTTTCCGAAGCCGGAGGAATCTATCACAGGGAGTATGGGAATTATCTTGAGAATTCCGGTCGCAGGAGCGCTGCTACCGGTGCGTTCGAGCGGGCAATAGCGGTCTATCCAGAGGATGCATACTCCCACCATAAGCTTGCCATTATCTATGAGAGAACTGGCAGAAGACAGGAAGCAGAAAGGCACCATCGCCTCGCATTACAGCACGATCCCCAGAACCCGACCTATCGGCAGAATGTTCAGGGCGCGGATGTGACCGAAATGCTAAGAAGAGGGCAGACTGCATACAATGATGGCTTTGATGCCCGGTCCGCTGGAAACAGAAGAGATGCAGATCAGCATTTCCAACAGTGTATTAGCCTCTTTGGACAGGTCCTGTCATCCGGAAATACGAATGCAGAGGAGCGGGCATTTGCAAGGCAGCATTTGGATGAATGCCGGAGGCTTTGTGAGAGCTGCAGGAACTAGGCTTCTTTCCTCCACATACAGTGTGAACCTGGCAGATCACGTATCATTCTTGACTTCGCCAGATTAAAATAAAGAAGGTTGTCTGTTTTGTCTTTTTGGGCTA
>CAYVTJ010000037.1:0-9269 GCA_964454475.1 Microcaldota archaeon
TGTCTGGTGGCGAGTGCCGCTGAAATTGGCAACTTTTCGGCCGCTGTTATCAAGAATCAGCGTGAGCAGGGTTGAAACTGGCGAGGTTAAGTAATAATATAGTGGGCATGGGTGTGGGAGAGAAAAGCGCAAACCAACTGAACTACAAACATTGGCATAAAGAACGTCATTCCGATTAACGCGCTTTTGCTTCCAGTAAGCATTATGAGATTAAAGAATATTGCGGGAATAACACGAATGCACCTGGTACAACCAGCCCGGGATTAGAGCGGGCTTGTATTCTGATATTACGTTTCCCCTTTATGCAGATTAAGAAAGTCCATAGAATCGCATAATAAAACGAATAAAACTACCCTATATGTCATTTGCTTATACGAACATCAAGGACTACCTGAACAACGCCAGGAGCATAAGATCTGACAACCCGGCGATTGACAATATGAGCATCCACTCCGGCCCGTTCTGCCGCTTTCTGCATCTTTCTCCTGGCCTCGGGAAAAACAGTGCCCTCTGAATCAAATGTGTAGAAATGAATTATTCCATTGTTCCTGATTCCTGCGATCGCCACATCAAGGAAATCCTCCGCACTCTTCGGGAGAGGCATTATTAGCCTATCCGCATAATCCTGAAAAGAAGAGAGGACAATCTCTCTCGCATCTCCCTGGATGGGCGTGATATTCTCATCACACCTGTTCAATAAGACATTCTCCTTCATATACCTTACAGCATCAGGATTGAGCTCTATCGCTATTATCCTGCAATCCGGTTGGTATCTGTTGATGACAAGGGGAAATGGTCCAACGCCAGCAAAGAGTGCAAGAACCCTCTCCCCATGCCTCACCAACTCTGCGATCCTCTTACGCTCTGTACTCAAACGAACAGAGAAATAAACCTTTGATATGTCCAGTCTCATTCTGCAGCCATGTTCCCGATGCTCTGTCCAAGTGCGGTCCCCCCCTCCGATCACTTCCATCCTTCTAAGACGATATTCTCCTTCCATCGGACCAAGCTTCTTCACTACCACATTCGAATTCGGATTGACCTCAAGAAGAGCATCCGCAATAATCCCCTCTTTTTTCTCAAGCCCTGGGGGAATCTCTATGATGATAATATCGCCCACTACATCATACGAGGTCACAAGCATCTCAATCTCCCCATCTGTGAGTTTTCCTGATATAACTTCCCGCAGATCACGGGATTTCCCGGGAAGCGGTTCCCCTTCCAGCTCAATTACCTGATATTCACGCCATTCGTCCACAGAAATAGGGAAGAATAGGAAGTCATCCTTTGCCGTGATCCTGTATCCTGACACCAGAATGCCATCTTCAATGAGTGCTTTCCTGATTCTTTCTCCTTTCTCCTTTGGAACGATGAGAAAATGCATGGACCATTTTGGTTGAGAAGATTATATAAAACCAGGGAGAAATGGCATCTTGAACTACCATAATTCAACATTATGAAATTGAGGTCATACTTCCTGCTTTGCAAACGTTCTTATCGAAACATTTCCAGATGTATTACTTCCGCCAATTTTCAATGTAGCTCTGTTGAGCATATCTGCCATATTTTCATAATTACACGACAGAGCATCTAGTTCATCTATAATCTGACTGCTGTTCAGGACATGGGCCTCCTGGCAACAAGGCAAAAAAGAGGTTTATTCGATAACGATCGCAGGTTTCCCTGGTAGTGCATTCTTTGCTTTCGGATGTCCGCCTTCACCGGCAGGGGATACAAAGACCGCACAATCGAATTCCCCTGAAAAGAACCCCTCTGCATCCTTTAGTGAGGAATATTCCTCATCTGCAGGGATGGTATCGGGAAGAGAATGTATATTCTTCATGAGAGACTTGGCCATTCCGGTCAGTTCCTTCATATGAGGTCTCAATACTGGGTCCTTTGAAGCATCTTTCATGAATCCATCAAAGCTCTTCACTTTTCTAAGAATCTCATAAGCCTTTCTTTTCCACTCTCCTGAGACATAAATGAAAATCCTCTCAGGCCTCTTTCCGATAAGCCTGGAAATATTCCCTATATCATCATGAACATTCCGGATAAGCGATTCGCCCCTCTCAATAGAATCATCGATAAGATGGTCATCTACTGCTGGGAAACTCTCCAGAGATATAAAGGTGTCATTGCCAAGAATGGACCACCATTCCTCTGCGAAATGGGGCATGAATGGAGATATCAAGGCAACCCATTTCCTGAAGAAACCTCTGAGATTGCTCTTGTCTGATCTTCTCTCATACCAGTTCAGATCATTGAAAACATCATAAAAGACTTCAAGAGCAAGATGCCGCAGGGCCACCTCTCTGTAAAGTTCTCTGGCCCTTGTGATTTTCCTATTAAGACGGGAGAGTATCCATCTGTCCGCTCTTGATTCGGGAGGGGCCTCTTTTCCGGGATTGTTAATCAATGAATCGAGATGATCAACCCTGTTGCGGACTCCCTCGGCCACAGTCCTATTGAAATCACCATCATGAAGAAGATCCGAGCCACTGACCAATGAAAACCTGACAATATCCGCTCCGTACTCTGAAATGGCCTTTCTTATTGGAAGAATATTCCCCATGCTCTTGCTCATCTTTGAGCCTTCCATCGTCACAAAACCATTCGTCACGATCTGCCTGGGCCAAAGATTCCTCTCGAAGATACCAACATGATTAAAGATGTAGAGAACCAGATGGTTCCTGATCAGGTCTCCTGCACTATGCCTGGAATCGACGGGATACCAATAAAGGAAGCTCTCCCTCATCCCTCTCATGTGCTCATCAGCCGGTTCACCCTTTCCAAGAAAAATATAATCAAAGAAATCCTCGTCCATTGATTCCGGATCCAGGTCATCCAGCATATGGCTGATGGTATAATATGCCATATATATTGTTGAATCAGAAAGTGCCTCGATCATCTTATCCTCATCAAAGGGGAATCTTGTGCCAAGACCTGATGACCTCGTACATGGTCTTGTCTTCAGCCAGTCGATGGTATAAAGAAATTCGCTTCTCGTTTCTTCGGGAATCGTTCTCATCCCTGCTAAGCAGTCCTTTGTCTTCTCTTTCCAGTCCTTAATTCCATAATCTATGAACCATTGATCATTAAGGATATTCACCACAGCTTGCGCACCGCATCTGCAATACACAGGCCCATTGGCAATAGTATAAATGTTAAAGGCATCGGAGGAATCTATGAGATCCCGGGCTATCTTCTCTTTGGCATCCATGGCCTTTTCCCCTGCATATTTCCCTGCAACCATCACACCCTCATGGGCCTCTTTGGCATATACCTCTTTGGTGGCGGCCTCGGTAAGGGGATCATCCTGGTCCTTTACGCCCATCCTCTCCACAGTCTCCTTCGCAGGAGCATTTCCATGGCCTTCAAGTTTGAGTACCTGAGGCATATCGATATCTCTTTTGCCAATATCCCTTAAAGCCAGGTAATCAAGAGGAGCATGAGCAGGAACGCTCATAACGATGCCAGTACCCACATCAGAACTTACAAAGCTGGCAGGATAGACAGGGAGCCTGCTTCCGTTTATCGGATTGATAGCTTCCATCCTCATGATTTCCGAGGGACTGATTCTTGAAGTCATATCCAGGTCCATCTGATATTTGAGTACCTCCGCCGCATCCTTTGACAGGATCACATCATTCCCACCATATCTTGCCCTGACATATTCGGCAGATGGATTAATCCATATGTTGGTGACTCCATAGACTGTTTCCGGCCGGTATGTGGTGACGATCAATCGTTCTCCTGAACCTGTCTTGAACTCGATAACTGTAACTTCTTCAAGATCCGGATCAACATCCCCTTTGGTATCATGAGCACTAAGGGCATTCCCATCCACAGGACACCATGCAATCGGATAATCTCCCTGAATCAGAAAACCGAGCTCTTTGAGCTTTCTGAACTGCCACTGGATAAATTTATTGAATCTCTCATCAAAAGAATAGAATCTCCTCCTCCAATCAATGGAATAGCCCATCTCTTTCATGCCATTCTCTACTTCCCTTGAAAAGAATGAGACCAGTTCCTCAGGTTCGGTAAGGGATTCGGCTGTCTTGGCATCGACATCATAGACATTCTCGAATACTGAGAGGACCTCTGCGTCCTTTTTGCCGATTCTCTTTGCCATTGCAAGAATGGGGGTTCCGGTTACGTGGAATCCCATGGGAAACAGTACATTGAAGCCCTCCATCCTAAGGTATCGGGCATAGATGTCTGCGGTTGTATACGTTCTGCCATGACCGATGTGAAGGGGCGAATTCGGATATGGAAATGCGGCAGTCACAAACCTCTTCGCCTTCTTGTTCTTGGGATCGGATTCAAAGCATTTCTCTCTGTTCCACCTCTCTCTCCATTTAGACTCGATATAAGCGGTATCCATGGAGGATATAAACAGGAGGAAGCTTTTTTATTGATGCCTCAGAGATAAGATAATGGCAGTAAATCGCGGAGATGAGATTACGAAATATCCGATAGGTGAGGCTCAGATGGAACGAACTCATTATGTTAAGGAAGCTAAGAAGGCAGATGCAAAAGAGAAGGTAACTGTGGCAGGCTGGATAAACGATATCCGAGATCTTGGAAAGCTCAAGTTCATCCACCTGCGCGATGTCACTGGTGTAATTCAAATAACCATGAAAAAAGGGGTCGTCGATCAAAACCTTCTCGAATCGGTCAACCTCAATAAAGAGGACGTGGCATCATTCACTGGAAAAGTGAGTGAGAACAGGATAGCACCTGAGGGTGTTGAGCTTGTTCCCGAATCTTTCAAGCTTCTCTCGGAAGTAGAGAGAAAGCTGCCTGTAGATCCAACAGGGAATATTGATTCAGAACTTGAGACCAGACTCGATTACAGATATATCGATCTGAGGAAGAGAGACATCTCCACCATATTCAAAGCGAAATCGATCATCGCAAGAGCCTTCAGGGAGAAGATGGAAGAGCTCGGATTTCTTGAAATTCATCCTTCTGCCATTTCAGGGGCGGCGACTGAAGGAGGAACCGATGTCTTTCCAATTCAATACTTCGAGAACAGGGCATTTCTTGTCCAGTCTCCTCAATTGTATAAGCAACTGGCCGTCGTGGGGGGGTTCGATAGAGTCACTATGACTGTCCCGGTATTCAGAGCGGAAAAGCATAATACCATCACCCATCTCAATGAGATAACCCAGATGGATATGGAAATGGGCTTTGCCGACCATAAGGACGCAATGGACATTCTTGAGAAAGTATTCATACATATATTAAGAAGAGTAAAGGAAAAGATAGGTCCTGAACTAAGCGAAATCGGGAAGGAGATTAGCATTCCTACCCAAGTGCCAAGGTACAGGCATAAAGAGCTCGTGAAAAAACTCCAGGATTCGAATTTTCCTATAGAAGAAAATGAAGATTTCTCAAAGGAGGCAGAAAAAAAACTCCATGAGCTTCTGGGGCATGAGCTATATTTCATATATGATTGGCCTACCGAAGCCAGAGCCTTTTACTCTATGCCTGATGAAAAAGACGAAAGCATATGCCATGCATTTGACATGATGTATAAAGGCTTGGAGCTGGCTAGTGGGGCCAAGCGTATACACATCCCGTCCATCCTGGAGGATCAGTTACATAAGAGGGGCCTTGATCCTACTGATTTCGAGTTCTATATTAATGCGTTCCGGATGGGGGCTCCCCCTCATGCTGGCTGGAGCATAGGACTTGAAAGAGCCACCATGCAGATTTGTGGTCTGGACAATATACGCGAGGCCATGCTATTCCCGCGGGATAGGACGAGGTTGAACCCATAGGGGGATCTGATGAATATTGTGGTTACCAATGATGATGGTTATAGTGCTGGACTGGAGGTTCTTTTGGGTGCTGCCCGTAGGCTCGGGAACGCATGTGCTGTCATCCCTGAAAAACAAAAAAGTGCGGTATCTGGTGCCATGACTCTTCACAAGCCTCTCAGGATCAATAGAAGGGAGGAAGGGATATACGAACTAAGCGGGACTCCTGCAGATTGTGTTCTCTTCTCCTTGTATTCTGGAGAGCTGCCAAAACCGGATATCGTATTCTCAGGGATAAATTGGGGTGATAATGCAGGCATGGGACCCCTCATCGGATCTGGAACCCTTGGCGCATGCTGGCAGGGAATGCTCGAAGGAATCCCTGGAATCGCATTCTCGAGATATACAAAACATCGTAACTGGCGCGATCCTGAATCATGGGGCGATAGAAGAGTGCTTCTCAAGAAGACGACTGATATAGCCGGGGAACTGATAGCCTTGTTCGATGACTCCGAAAGTTTCTTCAGCGTGAATTTTCCTGATGAGTTGAGGGAAAGCACCAAGACAATACATACCAAAAGGTTGCAGAAAAGAAGATTTACGACGAATATAACTAGGAAAGAGGATCCAAACAGGGAACCCTATTACTGGATAAGCGGGAATCCAAAACCTTATGAAGAGAACACAGATCTCTATGAAATCGCGGTCAAGAAAAACATATCTATTACAAGGATATCGCTCGATTATTTTGAATGAACTGCTCGTCTTTTTGAAAGGAATGAAGCCCTGAAACCGGATATCCTTTCACCAGTCATTAATGATAGTCGGAGAATATCCTCTTGAATGGCTCATTCGATGGAGGAAACCTTGATGAAGGACATGTCAAACAGCATTATTCGCCCTTCCAGCATTCTTCGGGAAGCTCTTCTATAAACCTCGAAGGCTCAAGTTCTTCATCAGAGTAAAACCTCCCGCTTACTGATGGATAGCTTATCATGAGCCTGCTTCTTGCCCGTGATATCGAGACATAGAATAATCTCCTCTCTTCATCGATATCATTGGACCTTGATATGGGCAGCATTCCCTCAGCAGCACATATCAGATAGACAGAATCCCATTCAAGGCCTTTTGCCTGGTGGATGGTGGATAATGTGACTTTTTCCTTTTTTTTCGCCGGCCCTTCCCGGTCCAGCTGGAATGATGAGAGAAAATCCCCGACATTATCGTATTTTGAGGCAACGCTGATCAAGGCTTCTATGTCGGCTTCCCTCTCTTCCCAGTTCTCCAGGTTTCTTTTCATATATTCCTGATAGAATCCTTCATAGAATCCGCTCAATATGCCTGCCGCGTTCTTTGATTCCGAAAGAATTGAGGAGAGCATGCAGGTAAGCTCAGTCAGGCCCTTGATCCTGGAAATCCGGATCATGAATTCGTTCCAATCCTTGACTTTCTGGACCGCTCTCTCCGATTTCCTCTCTCCTATGCCTGGAAACAGCATGAGCAACCGTTCAGCAGCGCTCGAATCTTCAGGATTTTCATAGGTCTTGAGAAGACTGATCATGTCCTTGATATGTCTCTGTTCGAAGAACCTCAGTCCACCCCGCAATTCATAGGATATCCTCCTTCTTGATAATTCTGTTTCAAGATCTGATGAAAAATGCGCTGCGCGAAAAAGAACCCCTGCAGTCCTTCCATTTGCAAGGTCCTCCTCTATCATGTTGGCGATGACCCACGCTTCTTCGGATCTGTCAGGGAACGATATTACTCTGGGTATCTCACCACCCACGTTCTTCGAGATCAGTTCCTTCTTTATTCCATTTCGGCTGGTTTGCATGCATGAGTTGATCATATCCACGAGTGCTTCTCTGCTTCTGTAGTTGGACTCTATCGGAATCACCTTGGCGCCATATCTCTTGCTGAAGCCAAGGATATTCTCGATCTCTGCCCCTCTGAATGAATAGATGCTCTGGAAATCATCACCAACGACCATGAGATCCTTGCCCTCGGTATAAAGAGAGGATATTATCGATGCTTGTAGCTTGTCGGTATCCTGGAATTCATCTATGAGCATGTGCTTGTATCTTTCCTGGTAATGCCCCCTGATGCTACGGTTTTGGAAGACCTTCTCGCAATTCTCGAGAAGATCGTCGAAATCAAGACAATTCATCTCCATCTTTTTCTTGGAGTAGATTTCCGCTATCTCAGATATCTTGCTCTCATACCTGTTCCTGAAAATTGTGAAATCAGGATGGCTCCTGATAAGCTCATCCGTGTTTTGTCTTCTCAGTTTGGACAATGAAATCGCCCTGGCAAGAAGGGATATTATCCCTTTCTTGGTTTCATTTCCTGCGACCTCTTTTATTGATCTTTTCAATACATTTCTGCTGTCATGGGCATCCAAAATGGTGAAATTTGGTTTTAGGCCCAATACATGGGAATGCATCCTTAGAATCAGATTGGCGAAATGGTGGAAAGTCCCTGCAGTCACCTTATCTGCTTTAGGACCGATTAGCTTTTTCGCTCTCTCTTTCATCTCATTGGCCGCCTTTTTCGTAAAGGTAAGAAGAAGTATGCTCTCAGGTTCCGCCCCATTTTCTATCAGCCAACAGATGCGATAGACGATCGTTCTTGTCTTCCCTGAACCCGGACCTGCAATGATGAGGGCTGGACCGGCTTTTTTCTGCACTGCCTCGAGCTGCTGCTTATCTAATTCCTTCTCATAATTTGGCATGTATTGGGTTAATCTCAGAATCTTAAAAAATATTCGTGTTGATGATCCAGCCAATGTTGATATCGTTTTATGATAAACTGGTGGTTTTTCTCAGGACGCTCAAAAGTTCTATCCAGCCTCCTGTCGGAAATATCTCCCTTGAATCAAGAAAGAATGTAAAGCTTTTCTTTAAGGGTGAAATCAAGAATACGGTGAACTGCCACAGATTCTTCAGGCTTATTTGCCTCTTGGTTGAATAGAAGAAAGAGGACAAGCCCATATGTTCCGCTTCTGTCTTGGACTCCGAATTGACTGACTTGGTTCCTTGAATTTATGACTTTCAATGTAGTTTTTGATTGGCGTGCTTTCACACTGCTGATGCTTCTGTAAAATTTTCCAGGATACAAAAATAAGGTTTTCCAAAGGTTTTCCTGAAACCGGGAAATACCTCAAAGATTTCTTTAGCCGGCCTTCCTTTGAACAACTGAAATGCTTTTGATATGTTCAAATCAAAAGGAAGAGGGATAAAGAGAAGAACATGATCATGTCCAACATGCATGCCATGGATAAATATTCTATATTTTGGCCCTTACATCCACACTAATGACTTGATTTCGCCAGATTAAAATAAGGAAGGCTGTCTGTTTTATCTTTTTTGGATTATAAAATGAAAGTCCTCAAAAAATATCTGGATAATCTGAGAGTTTCAGTGATTTATCCAAACGGATGGTCGAAAATGGAGATTATTGCAAACTATTCTGCTGGGATGAGGGCTCTTTTTGGTGATT
>CAYVTJ010000038.1:0-9202 GCA_964454475.1 Microcaldota archaeon
AAATTGACCTGCAAATCCGGGTTTGAAGCCAAACTGTCAAATTGTTTTGAGGCAAAGAATCAGCGTGAGCAGGGTTGAGACTGGCGAGAATAAGTAATGAACAAAGTTCATTGTGCCTATTGAAAAGCCAAGTTCCAACAGAAAGATCTGCTGATTGATGCGTTGGAGTGAAGACAAATGCACACAAAAAGGAGGGTATTAAGCATTCGCCCTCTGAAAAGATCAATACTTAAATTCGTCGTGAGAATTGTTTTATCATGAAATCGATCAGAAGGATACTCAGGTTTCCTGAAGACAGGTTGATGATATACAGAATAAGGTCCGGGAGTAACCCTTCTTTTGGGAGAATGCTGGATGAAGACAGGATCAGGAATCTGAATATCAAGAAGGGAGAAGACGAAATCATTGTGTCTGTGAAAATCATTGATTTGGTAGATATGATAATCGAGCCAAACAATAATGTCTCTTGCGGTTTTGGTATGGAGGAACTCGTTCCAGAGATCATTGGGATGAAAGTAAAATCCAGAGGCGAATCTCTGATCGCTTTTCCAAAAGCTGATGAGGAAGGGCATGAAAGGTTTAGCATCAATGTAACGAAAGAGGCTGGCGATTCGTACCTCATGGTGTTTTCCAGCAATGCCCCTCATGTTCTAAACGCGATTCTGGAATGCACCCCTTGTAGTGACTGGAATCCATACTTTAATTCTGTGGAAATGAGTAATAATATGGATTATGAAAAGCTGACAGGCGGAAAGTCTGGGGAGCTGAGGGTTTTTCAATCAGGAGCATTCCGAATCACAGTCTCTTTTGTCGGTTGACGGAGGAAGAAAAGTATTTCATCCACCAGGCATTCGAGCAGACGCACATCCTCCAAAGTTTGAAAGGCAATCTTAACATAAAACCTGCTGGTTCAAACAAACAGGATTTTTCCAGAATCAGATGGCAGTTCTTCTGGTCTTGAGATGAAGGGTGGCATCAAACTTCTCCTTCAAAAGCGATTTTGCGGCCTTGATGCGGTCTCCTCCTCTACCTATCGCTATACCCCGATCCTTCTCATCAATGAAAAGGACCACCGCTTTATCTCCCATTATATCCTTAATGTCTATCGCCTGGATATTTATATTATTGAAAAAACTCTTAAGGAAATTCTCGATATTATTGCTATCTGCTGTGATTACGACCTTTTTTCTGAATGCCCTGCCAAGCTTCTCTATATTAGAGCCTCTTTTTCCTATTGCCCTACCAAGTTTAGAGGGTTCGACAAGAAATACGAGGATATCACCAGAAGATCTGAAATCTACCGGCATTACCCCTGTTACCTTCTCGAACCTGGAAAAATAAGTAAGGTCCTCTCCTGTGAGTTCAACCATGGAATTCACCATCATGCTATGTCCATTATGTTGGAAGTCCCTGGATCCATAACAGAGAGCACAGCTACAGGAAATGGTTTTCCGCAAACAGAACCGAGCTGAAGAGTGGTGCCGTTGAAATCCATAACTGGAATTTTGGATTCGCCTGCTTTCTTCAATATCTTTTCTCTTGTCTGGGCAGGGGTGTTCTTTGCAATCACATACATCCTGACATCATTCGCAGAAACCCCTCTTCTCGTTCCAAATTCCACTTTTCCACTCTCAACAGTTAGTCTCAGTGCGCTGGTAACAGGATTCTCTTTCTCTTTCTTGCTTTTCCTGCGTCTTACCACTTTCTTCTTTCTTGGTTTTACCCCTTCAGTCTTTTCCGTGGCCATCTCTTCCTCTTCATCCATCTTTTTCACCTAAGAATTATCATCTTTTCATCATGAGCCGAACCTTTCCGGTGCCAACAGGCACGGTTTGCCCAACAATAATATTCTCCGTCACTCCTATAAGATTTTCCTCTTCTGCTGATGAGCTGGCATTGACCAGATGCTTGACTGTTTCCTCAAATGCGGCTCTTCCAAGCACCCCAATCTTCTGTCCGCTAAGCCCATGACGTCCAATAGATTTGACAGTACCTGAGAAGGTCATTGTATCTGCAAGAAGCATGATATGTCTTATGTCTACAGCAAGATTCTGCATATCAAGGACATCTCCAACCTCTTTGACAATTGCATTCCTTGCTGCTTCGATACCGAATACTTTCTCTATTTCTTTGATGTTGTTTGTATATACTCTGTCCGGATCCACAGAAGGATGCGCCATCGTGCCGACGATATTGAAACCTCCTGCCCTTATAAAGAATTCCTCGTCCTCTTTCAATACAACTGCCTTGTGGATTCCTTTGACTCCCTTAACCAAGGCTTCATTCACCTTGTTCGCTAATTTCCTGACCGATTTCGCAGTCACATCTTTCCCATCTTCGGCATCCTTCTTCGGCTGGAGAAGGAAAGTATTGCCATCGGTCTTGAGGTTCTTGGACACTCCCTCAAGTACGCATTTAACCGAATCAGGGTCGACCCCAAGCATCTTGGCATCCTTCTCATTCACCAACACCGCGATGGTCAAATCCTCAAGATTATCCTCGACTTTGGCTATATCAGAGATAAAGATGCTACTAATCTCCCTGGCGACCTTCTCTGCCTCCCCCCTGTTCTTTGCAGCCGTTCCCTTGAGATGGATATCGATAACAGGCTTCTTTGGTTCTTTCTTTGCATCGACAATCTCGATGAGCCGGGGTAGACCGGTTGGCACATGCTCAGCCACACCTGCATAGTGGAAGGTACGCATCGTCATCTGAGTACCTGGTTCACCGATACTCTGGGCGCATACAACGCCCACTGCCTCGAAAGGAGGAATCGCTGATTTGTTCTTCTTATCTGACATAATTATCACCTCATGCTGTGTCGACATCGTCCTGCTTGATCGTATCCACCGCTTCCGTGCTGCTGGAATACATCGGATCACCGCCATCTCCCCCATAGAGAAACTGGACAACACTCATATCCGCATTCCGGACAGTCATATCATCATAAACGACAAGATCCTGAAGCGCATTGATAAGCCTTCTCTGCATATAACCTGAACGCGCCGTCCTGATGGCAGTATTGACAAGAGCTTCACGACCGCCCATAGAGTGGGAAAGGAATTCATAGGGCGTAAGGCCCTTCCTGAAGGATGAATAAACAAAACCCCTGTCCATGGCAGCCAGGGCTCCCTTCTTGAAATAGGGTAGAAGCCGTCCTTTATATCCCCTGACAGGTCTTTTGCTCCTGACTGTCTGCTGAGCCACAAGGGCAGACATCTGGATAGCATTGAGCAGGCTCCCCCTTGCACCGATCTTGGCCATGATTATTGAAGGATTCTCCAGAGTGAGATCTGTTTCCACGATCTTTCCTATGTCCTCCCTCACTCTTGAAGTTATGGAGATTATCATTCCCTCAAGAGTTTCTTTCAATGACATACCTGGAGAGCGTTCCAGGGATTTGTTCTTATACTGGAAGATGAGATTATCAATCTCCCTGTTCATCTCCTCTTCTGTCTTCCTTATCCTCTCTTCCGCTTTCTCGGATAATGTGTATGCCTTGAGTGAAACAGAGAGTCCTTCTATCGAGATGGCTTCGAGAGCCATCCTTGTTGCACTGTCCAGGAAACTCCTGCATATCTCAGGACCATTGTTGATGAAGATCTTTTCTATGAGTTCGCTCTCAGCGACCTTGCTGTCGACCGCTCCTTTGATCAGCTTCCCATCCTTAATCACCACCTTTTCCTTCATCTTTGATTCTACCCTGATATTGAGATCATCAGGGAGCAGAAGTGAGAAAAGCAATTTTCCTGAATATCTATCGCCCCTATCAGGTTCGGGCAAATCTGTAATCCCTACAAGATAGAGAAGACTGGATGCTTCGTCTTTTGAGAAATCCATGCTATCTCTTGTCAGGAAATAAAACCCGGAAACATGGTCCTCCTGGGGCTTGATTATTGCATGTCCATGGCGGGGTGATAATATCTGCTTGCTTACTTTTGCGAGATATCTCGCCTCTGCCTGAGCCTCTTCGGTTTGGATCACATGCAGGTTCATCTCATCTCCGTCGAAATCCGCATTATATGGTGAGACTGTCACAGGATTTAATCTGAATGTCCTGCCTGGGAGGACTTTGATCTCATGACCCATCATCGAAATCCTATGAAGGGATGGCTGTCTATTGAATATCGAGATATCTCCATCGATGACCTGCCTTTCGATTATCCAGCCAATTTTCAGGTTATCTGCCTGCTCGGAACGGACCTCCTCCACATCCCCGACCTTCAGGCGCCGCCCGTCAGGTCTGAGAATATAAAGCGCCTTTGGATATTCGGGAGAAAGTATATATTCCTTGCATTTCTCTATGTTCCATTCAGTTACATGCACTGGAACGGTCAGTTCTGTGGCGATCGGAAGAGGAACACCGACCTCATTAAGACTTATCCTTGGATCAGGAGATATTACAGTCCTTGCCGAAAAGTTGACACGCTTCCCCGAAAGATTATATCTGAAACGGCCTTCTTTGCCCTTGAGCCTCTGGGCCAGCGTCTTGAGAGGTCTTCCGCTGCGATGCCTCGCAGGAGGAATGTTGGCAGTCTCGTTGTTGAAGTATGTCGTCACATGGTATTGGAGAAGCTCCCAAAGATCCTCTATGATGAGCTGAGGTGCGCCAGCATTGATATTAGCCTCAAGCTTCTGATTTATTCTGATGATGTCGACCAACTTGTGAGTCAGATCATCTTCGCTGCGTTCACCAGTCTCCAGTGTTATCGAAGGTCTGACATTGACAGGCGGGACAGGAAGGGCAGTAACGATCATCCACTCAGGTCGTGCATAAAGAGGATCAAACCCCATATCTCTTAAGTCATCGTCATTTATACCTGCCAGCCAGTCCCTGATCTCGGTCGGTAACATGATATCCTTTCCTTTCATGAAAGATGAGGGCTTAACCAGTTTGATCACGGGAAGCTCAAGGCCGCAATGAGGGCATGTTTTCCCAGTCGTCTTCTTTGATTTACTTGCCTTTTTCTTGGATGCAGGTTCTTCCTCCAGTATGGAAGGCACCACATCGGGATTGTCTTCTGTCTTGGGTTTTGGAGCCTCGATCCTTTCGGCAGGCTTCTTGCTGAGCAGTCTGTAACAGAATGGACATGTGGCCTTCAGGACCGCATAAACCTGTTTTATGAACTCGACATGGATAACCGGCCTGACAAGATCAACATTCCCGAAATGACCAGGGCATTCCTTTACCCTGCCGCCACAGGTCTTGCAACGAAGGCCAGGATCAACAACACCCAATCGGGTATCCACGAGGCCGCCATCGATCGGATAACCATCATCATCATAAGTATCAGGCACCACTATCTTCGATGCTGACATGTTCCTGATCATCTCTGGAGAGAAGATGGAAAACTTGATTTTATCGAGAACTTTTCGGGTTTCAGTCATAATAATACCTCTTTGTAAGAATCACCCTTTTTCCTTTAGCATGAGCCTTGGGAATATGTACAATGATTTTATCTCATCCAAAAGGAGCTTGAAGGCATAGCTCATCTCCACGGGTTCTACGGATTCGCTTCCGCAGTTGGGGCAGATATTGCGGTTCCTGGCATATACGTGAGTGGCTGTCGCTCCGCAATCAGTGCATACAAGCTGTACTGTCTTATCGCTCTCCTCGAGAAGCCTCTCTTTCGTAAGCATACTGGCACCATATCCGATCAGGCAGTCACGCTCCATCTCTCCAAACCTGAGACCGCCCTCCCTAGCCCGGCCTTCTGTCGGCTGATGGGTTAGCAGCTGTACAGGGCCACGGCTCCTGACATGCATCTTGTTAGATACCAGGTGGTGAAGCCTTTGGTAATAAGTAGTTCCAACAAATATCTTTGCTCTTATCCTTTTGCCAGTCATCCCATCATAGAGAGTCTCTTCCCCGGATTCTTCAAATCCTGATCTTTTAAGTATTTCACGATATTCTTCCTCAGTATTTCCTGAGAAAGCGCTCCCGTCCATGAGTGATCCTGCGAATGCGCCGGCCTTCCCTCCGAGAGTCTCAAGAAGATGGCCTGCAGTCATTCTACTCGGAATCGCATGAGGATTGACGATGAGATCGGGAACCATTCCTTCCTTGGTGAAAGGCATGTTTTCATGGGGGACCATTAATCCGATTATTCCTTTCTGTCCATGCCTTGACGCCAACTTGTCCCCCACTTCAGGTGTCTTTATGCTCCTTACCTTGACTTTCACCAAACGATTGCCGCTAGGTCCCTCTGTAACAAGAACAGAGTCGACCTTTCCGCTGTCGCCGCTCTTTAGTGATAATGAACTCTCTCTTTTCTTCTCCTCCACTGCTCCAAAAACAGATATCTCTTCAAGGAACCTGGGAGGTGAGGTTTTCCCTACAAGAACATCCTTGCTTCCGACCTCACTCTCTGGAACTGCAATCCCATCATCTCCAAGATGACGATATGCTTCCTCGCCACGATAACCAACCACATCAGGGGTGGGAAGCTCGATGTCATCTTTCTGTCCACCAGGATACATCCTCTCTTCTGTCTCATGAGTTTTGAACATGGCCACACGTGCAAACCCTCTGTCGACTGCCGCACGGTTTACTACGATAGCATCCGCCATGTTGTAGCCATGGAAACTAGTCAATGCAACGATGCAATTTTGACCGGCCGCCTTATTTTTCAGATTCAATGTCTTATAAATACTGGTCTGGACAATAGGCTGTTGAGGGTAATACATAACATATGCCCTTGTGTCATAGCGGGCATTAAAGTTCGAGGCATATATTCCAAGCGATTGTTTTGCCATAGCGCAAGCCATGGTAATCCTGGGAGAGGAGTTATGTTCGGGATATGGAAGGACCGAAGCAACTATGCCAAATATATTGGCTGAATCCACTTCCATGTGGGTGTGGTTTTCGGTTATCTCATCCTCAGACAATGCAATTAGTGCATTCTCCTCTTCAAGAGCATCGAGATACTCGATGATTCCCATCTTCACAAGATGGTTCCAGGTAAGCTCATTGTTCTTTATCCTTTGAGTAATCTCGGGGGATAATCTTGACTTTCCATTTTCAACAACTATGTAGGGCCGTCGCACCCTGCCCTTGTCTGTCGTGATGTGAAGTTCTGCTGTCTTCGCATTAAAATAGATATTCACCTGGTTGTTGAGTTCATTCATCCGCCTCCTCTCGCGAAGGCGTGCGGCAAGGCTCTTTCCATCAGAATGACTGCCTACATACCTCCCATTCAGGAAAACGCTTGTTTTTTCAGGATTATTTTTGCTGACCATGCACTTCACCATTATTCCTTAACATCATATGCTTGGATTATCCTCAGAATTTCATCCTCTTCTGCACCTATCGATACCTCTGCCTGGATCGCCAGATTCTTGACAAGGGAACAGCTCGGACCCTCAGGAGTCTCATTAGGGCAGAGCTTCCCGATGTGGGTACCATGCAAATCTCTTGCCTTGAAATGAGGATGCTTCTTGCTCAGAGGTGAGATTATCCTTCTTAGATGAGACAGCGTGGAAAGGTTGCTTACCCTGTCAAGAAGCTGGGACACTCCAGTCTGTCCCGCTATCCAGTTCCCTGTCGCCATCGCATATCGGATCCTGTCTCCCATCGCATCCTGCCTAATCAACGTATGGACCTGAAGCCTGCGGCCTCTTGCATTTGCTCTCGATGCCTGGTATACCAGGTCCTTGATAAGGAATTGGAAGGCATATCTGAAAAGCTCCCCCATCAGATCCCCTGCAAGCTTTACCCTCTTGTTAGCATAATGATCCTTATCATCAGGAGCTATCTCTCTTGTCCCGGTACGGACCGCCCGCTCTGCCATCCTGACAAGATACTTGGCCTTGTCTATTCTGGCCGCATTAGTAACACCTATGTGAGGGAGAAGATAATTATCAAGAAGGTTTTCCATCCGGGTAAGCCTGAATTCTGGAGGTTGCCCTGGAGACAATCTCCTGCTGAGGGCATCGACCGCTTCTTCCTTCGTCCTGCTCTGCTCGTTCTCCAGATTAAGAATGACATCATTCTGGACTCTCCTACTGTCTGAGAATATCTTTCTTACATCCTCATCAGTCTCTATGCCAAGCACCCTTAAGACTTGTATGAAGGATATGCCTGATGGTGTCGATGGAAATTCGATCGAGAAGAGGCCGTCATTATTTCTCTCGACTACGCAACGCGCTCTGAACCCGTGATGGGTGGAAAAAATCTTGGAAACTATCCCGTTCCTCTCTTTTGTGACTATGAGCTTGTTCGGTACAAGATCCTCGATACTTACAAGAACCCTCTCACTTCCATTGACTATGAAATATCCGCCAGGGTCGTCAGGATCCTCCCTGTTCTCGATGAGCTCATCTCTGCCCATGTTGGAAAGATAACAAAGCTTTGATTTGACCATTACAGGGACCTCCCCGATGAAGACGTCAGAATAAACAGGCCTCTCCACACCATTGAAAACAGGGATTATTTCAAGAAAGATCGGTGCCGAATAACTTATCTTCCGAAGTCTGGCCTCAGTAGGAAGAACCTGACGATAACCGCCCTTCACCTCGTAATATCTTGGATTCTCGATTCTCACCATCCCCAGTCTAAGTTCAAAGCCTTCGACATTCGTCTGGATTCTTCCGATTCTGTCAATGACCTTCTGGATTCCCACATCAAGGAATTTATTGTAGGAAACCAACTGCTGGTTAACCAATGTATTCGTCCGGTAATAAGACTCCATCAAACCTTTAACCATCATATGCACCTTCCTTGCCGAAAGAGACGGCAATCACGATGTTCCTGCAATCGCAGGAAACTAATAGCGAAAAACATCAAAGCACAGTCTTGTAACAGAAATACTTCCCTGTTGGCTCAACCCTTTTTATCTTGATAACATTCCCTGATTGAGCACCAAGAGCGATCACTGCAGGATCAGTGGGATTCATCTTCGGCAACATATCCTCTGATACGTCGAGCTTTGATAAAATCTTCTTCTTCTCATTTTCACTGAGCACTTTCATCTCAGGAACAAGAGAATGAGCAAGAACATCCACAACCGGTTTTGAACTTTTCTTTTTTTTGCTCAAACAAGACCACCATGCGCATCTTGGAATTCAGCCTAGCACTCACGCTAAGGCTTTTCTCCCTCGAGTATCATTCTTTACCATGGAAAAGTTTTAAAATGATTAGGTTCAGACCTGAAAAACCATGACTAGGCAGAAGCTTTATCGGGAAAAAAGAACATCTGGAAAC
>CAYVTJ010000039.1:0-9194 GCA_964454475.1 Microcaldota archaeon
AAAAGGTGGAACTATGAAACAAAATCAACGAGAGGAAGTTAAATCAGGATACCACCTCAGAAAAATAATGCAATAGTTATATATAATTTATTACCTGAAATCGTTCAGGTGACAAACTTATGGTTAAAACGATAAGAGAGTTTAGGGATGAAGCCCGAAGACTTAGAAGGGAGATGTACCTGCATGGAGATAAAGCTGATACGAAACTGGTGGCAAGCTGGCTGGATAGATTGGTAATCTCATTGGAGAAATTAACCCCTCAATTAGAACTCATGGCCGAAGAACTCAACCAACTAGCTGAAGCAGAACCAAAGAAGGCAGTAGTATCCGATGCTTCAAAGAAGGCTTCTCCAAAAAAAAGATCAACCAGATCATCCAAGACATCTGCAAAGAAGAGCACCAAAAAAAGCAGCCCTGGAAAAGCACCTTCTGCGAAACGGTCAAAGAACGACAAAAAAGCATCTGCCAAGAAACTGAGCAAGGGATCGAAAAGCCTTTCCAAAGCATCTAGCGCATCAAAATCTTCCTCTAGAAAAAGCTCCAAAAAGACATCAAGCAGGAAAGGCACTTCTTCTACCAAAAGATCGAAAAAGAGCAGTTCTTCTGGAAGAAAAAGATGATTATTTCCATACTCCTTCTATTTTTCTGCTGCAGAATCTACACTTTCCATCCAGGACATTATTCTCAAGAACCGAAAAGCCGCTCCTTTTTATCAGTACCCGTCTGCAAGAAGGACAATAGGTCGATTCATAATCCTGGTAAGAGAGCGGAACATTGCCCACATACACATATTCTAACCCGGCCTCTTTGCCGATCGCTTGGGCCTTGAGAAGCGTTTCGGCCTTTGTCGGTGGTGTATCCCTCATCTTGTAATGAGGCATGAATGCAGTGACATGCCAGGGCATTTTGGGATCAATATCCTTCAGGAATTCCGCGATTGAATACAACTCATCTTCACTATCATTCCAACCAGGTATGATAAGAGTGGTGATCTCAGTGTGGATACCTATGCTTTTTGCCGTCTTTATAGATTTGAGCACAGGCTCCAATTCGGCTCCACAAAGTTCATTATAGAACTTGTCAGTGAACGCCTTTAGGTCTATGTTGGCAGCATCGAGATTCCCTTTCAGCTTATCCCAACATTCCGAAGACTCATATCCATTGGTTATATAAATATATTTTAGACCACTCCCAGAACCTACCTGCATGATATCGAGAGCATACTCACTGAATATAGTTGGTTCGTTATAAGTAAATGCTATGCTCTTGCATTTCGCGGATAGCGCATTCTCTATGACTTTTTGAGGAAGCAATTCATTGTATCCCATGACCTGTTTTTCGAAATATGCCCTCCATCCACCAGGATCCCTCCCCCTCGCCTCATGTGGTGCTTGGGATATATCATAATTCTGACAGAATTTGCATGAGAAATTGCATCCGAGCGTACCTATAGAATAACTGTATGTACCTGGAAGGAAATGGAAAAGAGGCTTCTTCTCGATCGGATCGGACCATGCCGCACAAGGTCTTCCATACACGAGAAGCTTAAAATTTCCTGCTTCGTTGACCCTGACACCACAATATCCTGAATGACCTTCAGGTATTAAACAATACCTATTGCATGCCTTGCACCTGATGGATCTATCAGCAAGTTTCTCAATTATCGGCTCTGCCATGGGAAACTAACGAGGTCCTGTTTTAAATATCTTGTCAAGAGCGTAATGTCGTACTTCAAACAGGATCAGAAAAGTCCTTCGAATAAACCTTTTTTCTTCTTGGAATATTCTTCATCAAGCTCTTTAAGAAGTTCTATCTCCCTCCTATTCACGTTTTTAGGTACATTGATTACGATTCTAACCATCTCATCGCCCCTTCCACTCTGATTGAGGAAAGGCAGCCCCTCTCCACTCAGTCTGAATACAGTGTGGGATTGGGTTCCTTCGGGAATCTTCAGTTTCGCTTTGCCTTCTAACGTAGGTACAGTTATCTCATCGCCAAGCACGGCTTGAGTGTAGCTGACAGGCATCTCGACCCACAGATTGGGCCCTTCTCTATTGAAATACTCGTGATCCTTCACAATCACCCTGACAAAGAGATCACCAGGTCCATCAGGCCCATACTCTCCCATTCCGGACAGGTGAATTCTCATCCCACTTTCTATACCTGCCGGGATATCGGCTTTTATGTTCTCTTTTGCCCTGTGGTTCCCTTTTCCTTGGCATTCGGAGCATGGCTTTTCAGCTATGATGCCCCTTCCTTTGCATTCCTTGCAAGGAATGACCGTCTGGAAAGCCATGGGGCCCATCCTCTTCACTTTCTTAACCTGGCCTCTGCCCCCACAAGTCGGACAGGTCCTTTTACCTGCATTCGGATCATCACCGCTCCCCCCGCAATGCTCGCATGCTCTGTTGCGGGCATATGATATATCCTTCTTCACTCCTTCGGAAGCTTCCTGGAGAGAGATCTCAATAACAGTTTCGAGATCAGGTCCTGTTCTTCCTCTCCTTCTTCCAAAACCGAACATGTTCGAGAAGATATCCTCGAACGGATTGGAACCGCCAAATAAATCCTCGAAATCATTGAAATTTGCACCCTTGAATATATCCTCGCGGCTGTACATTTGATCCATACCGGCATGACCGTATTGATCATACTGTGCTCGCTTCTTCTCATCACTCAAAACTGCATAAGCCTCACTGATATCCTTGAATTTCTTTTCTGCATCAGGCTCTTTTGACCTATCAGGATGATATTTCATGGCAAGCTTCCTATACGCTTTCTTTATCTTCTGCTGGCTGGCCCCTTTCTCTACGCCCAGCACTTCATAATAATCCCGCTTGCCAGTCATCCCGAATCACCCCAATAAAAAAACGAAGATTTAGAGGTAGGTATTATCCTCCTCTGTTTCCTCCATCTCTTTCCATCTTCGAACAACACTCGATTGCCAATCCTCCTCAGGAGCATTCTTCTTTTGTTTCCCTATTTTCTTGTTTTTCTTATTGCCTGACATTCATATGACCTTATTTTTTATCCTCATCGACTTTCTCGTAGCTTCCTTCCACCACATCATCACCTGATTTGGATTCTTCCTTAGGCTGACCTTCTTGATGCTGAGAGGGCCCCTCTCCGGGAGGTGGTTGCTGTGCTCCACTCTGCTGATACATGGAAGCTCCAATCTCTGAAAGTGCTTTCTGTAGCTCATCAGTTGCACTCTTCAACTGACCAGCATCGCTTGATGGCAGGAAGTCCTTTACCTTCTTCTTTGCAGCATCGATCTTGTCGAATTGATCTTTGCTGAGTTTGTCCTTGAATTCTTCTACAGTCTTCTCCGCAGTATAAACCACTGATTCGGCGTTGTTCCTCGCCTCTGTCAGCTCTAGTGCTTTACGATCCTCCTCGGCATGCTTATCTGCCTCTGCCATCTTAGCTTTGATCTCCTCGTCGCTCATCTTGAGCGGTGCAGTCACTTGCATGCTCTGCTCTTTCCCGCTCGCTTTATCCTTCGCACTTACATGGATGATACCATTCGAATCGATATCAAAGGTTACCTCTACCTGCGGGACTCCTCTGGGTGCAGGAGGTATTCCTGTCAAAGTAAACTTACCGAGTTCGACATTATCCTTCGACATCGCACGTTCACCCTGAAGAATATGGATATCTACTGCAGGCTGATTGTCCGCTGCAGTGGAAAAAACCTGACTCTTCTTCACAGGTATTGTGGTGTTCTTCTCGATAAGTTTCGTGAAAACACCTCCCATAGTCTCAAGACCCAATGAAAGAGGAGTAACATCGAGAAGGAGTATGTCCTTGACATCCCCGGACAGTACTCCTCCCTGAATTGCGGCTCCCATAGCAACACATTCCATCGGATCCAGCCCTCTTTCGGCTTTGGTGTTGACCGCATCTTCCACGAATTTACGAACGACAGGCATCCTTGTAGGTCCGCCCACAAGAATCACTTTGTTCACATCCGAAGGAGTCATATCAGCATCCTTCAAAGCCTGTTCAATAGGTCCGCGGCATTTCTCAAATACAGGACGAACGAGATCCTCGAGCTTTGCCCTGGTCAAGGTGTATTTGAAATGCTTCGGATTATTATCAACCGATGCCAGGAAAGGAAGATTGATTTCGGTTTCCAGTGTTGTGGAGAGTTCGATCTTGGCCTTTTCAGCCGCCTCAAGCATTCTCTCTTTTGCCTGAGGATCGGTCGATACATCAACACCACTCTCCTTTCGGAATTGATCGGTTAGGAATTCCGACAAAACCTTAGTCATGTCCGTACCTCCAAGTTCTGTATCACCGCTTGTGGCCTTGACCTCGAAAACACCTTCTCCAAACTCCATGACAGTACAGTCCAATGTTCCTCCTCCGAAATCGAATACCAGTATTTTCAGTTCTTTCTCTGATTTATCAAGACCATAAGCAAGACATGCTGCAGTCGGCTCATTGACAAGACGTTCCACTGAAAAACCTGCAATCTGGCCGGCATCCTTTGTGGCCTGTCTTTGATTGTCATTGAAATAAGCAGGAACTGTTATCACTGCTTTCTCGACCGGCTCTCCCAAGAACTCTTCTGCATCCTTCTTGATCTTCTGGAGAATCATGGCAGAGAGTTCCTGAGGACGGTACTCCTTCCCATGAATATCGAACTTATAATCAGTTCCCATTTTTCTTTTGAAAGCAGTGATGGTTCCTTCTGGATTCGAGACTGATTGCCTTCTGGCAGGTTCCCCAACAAGCCTCTGACCATCCTTGGTTATCGCTATATAGCTTGGAAACGCTTTCCCATATTGTGATGCGCCTTCTGCGCTTGGTATTATCTTCGGGTGATTAGCCTCGAGAAAGGCTGCTGCCGAATTGCTCGTTCCAAGATCTATTCCTATTATTTTACCCATATTTCTCACCTTTAGTCTTTTTTTCCTATTATCACTTTAGCATATCTCAATACCTTCCCTTTGAAAGTACAACCATTAACAACAACATTCAATATTTCGTTCTCAGGACCTTCTTCAAAGCCAACCACCTCGTGCAGATGCGGATCGAAGGTCATTCCCACACATTCCATACGCTCAAGACCCTCGCTCTTGAGAACATCATTCAATTTTGCATGAATCATTCTCATTCCACTTCTAAAGTCATCTTCAGGGCCTTGTATGTCCATAGCCATGTCGAATTCATCAAGAACTTCCAGCAGGTTGAGCATCATCGATGCATTCGCATTCTCCTTCAGCATTTTGCTCTCACGTTCTGTCCGTTTTCTAAAATTATCGAATTCAGCACTCAAACGAATGAGACAGTCCTCAAGCTCTTTGATCTTCTGCTCCTCTGGCTTTGAAAGAAGATTTGGTTGATCTCTCTCGACCATCTTCTTTCTTTCAGCCGTCTCCAGACGCTCCTTCTTCTGGGGAGCATCAAGCACCTCTTTTTTTTCAGGTGCTTCCAGCTTGCTTTTCTCTGACGAAATGGATATCATTTCACCATTCTGGGGATCGTCTGACTCGAGAGACGTCCCAGGCCGGCTGAATCTTCCCTGATTCTTTCTTTCTGGAGTCTTGTCTTTCGTATTAACCACCTACTCTGTTATAATTTATTTGCCTCAAAAATACCAACTCTTAATTGAAGGAGAGTTAGATAAAATAAAAAAGAAATATAAAAGGAAGTATCATTTGGCCTCATTTGAGTTCGATCCTTTTCTTTCCCGATTCGCTACCTGCTTTTTTCAGGGTCAGCTTGAGGAGGCCGTTATCGTAGCTGGCTTCAACTGATTCTGGGTCGATGCCGGTGGGCAAAGCGAATGCTCGCTTATAACCGGAGTAACTCCTCTCGCAGCAATAATAATCCCTGTCTTCATTCTCACTGGACACCTTCCTTTCTGCTGAGATGGTAACCGAATCCTTATCAACCTCGATATTTATGTCCTCTTTCCTCATCCCTGGAAGTTCGGCAGTTAATACGAGCGAATCCCCTTTGTCTTCGATATCCGAAAGCGGGAGACGAAGGTTCCAATCGCTACTGGAGAAAACTTCCCGGTTATCGAACACATCATCCATCTCTCTCATCAACCGCCTCATCTCTGAGAATGGATCCCAGTATCTTTTTGCTGGCAAACTCATATTTTCACCTCTTTTTTTGTTTTAAATTTTAACAAACTGTTTTATAATTCGAAAATTTTTTAAATATTTCTTCACTTTTATTTAACATGCGGAAACGATATCTCCGACAGGTCGCCATAAGAGAACTGGATCCTCCAAGAAGAGAGGATGTAGAGGAAGAGCTGGACTGGATCTGTGAATGTCTTGGCCTTGCAGGCCAAAGGAATGAATTAGCCAGAGAAATCTTCCGCAATGTCATCACCGCGAGCAGGGAAAGATCAGGGGTCTCGACAAGGGAGATCAAAGAGAAACATAACGTGACTCAGGCGGCAGTGGTATATCATATAAATATATTTCAATCCTCGGGACTCATCATAAAGCGAGGGAGAAGGTATTATTTAAGAGGTCCAACACTCGAAGCTACATTGGAAGAGATAGAGCAGGATATCCTAAGGAGGATGGCAAGACTCCGTAAGATGGCTAAAAGATTGGAAGGATCAGATTAATGATGTTTAAAAGTGGTCCTGTGCATTGTAACATGGATTTTAAAATATTACTAAACTATACATCTTTAATGGAAAGAGGAGTAGCTAGTGGGTTTAGTCATACGAATACCGGAAAAAATTCTGTTGTGAATCAGCTGAAAAAACCAAACACCTTCAGTAAAACTGAGGGTGGGCTGATCGAGGAAAGGCTCCAGTCTAAAAGAGGAAAGATACTCATCGTGGATCATTCGGAATCGCTAGAGAGATTGTTAACCAGGGTAAATGGGAAGAAGACCAATGACATTACGGTATTAAAAACTGACAGTTCTGAAGAAGCGATCAAAATATTTTCCTCTGATGAAGATATCAATATAGTCCTTATAAACAAGGAAACGAGCAGGAAAGATTTAAAGGCCTGTTTAGATGCCATCAGAAAAGATGAAAATATCCTTGAACTGGATTCGCTCGAAGACTCTGGAGTAGAGGAGGCTCTTATGGCTATGATGGATGGCCCTACGGACAATGTACAAACATATTATGAAAAAAATTCATTCAGCACTATTTTGCAATCGCTCAAAAAGGAATTGAATTTCCAACATACGGAAAAGGAGAAAATAATACTTATGGCTGGCTGTAATCCTGATATAGTTCCTGAACCTAGCAAAGAAACAAAGAAATGGAGCAAGCTTGCAGGTTTATGCGAAGCATTTGGTTGGGATATCCACCATGCTTCTGCAGTGACAGGAATCATAAATAAAGTCAAAAGTAAACCCCCTCCGGATGTGATTGTACTCGGACCCCATGTAAAATCAAGCAATTCAGGAGAGATGGCGAATCTGATAGATATATTAAAAAAAATAAGAGAGCTGAACAGGAATACAAAATTGATTCTCATATACGACCCTTGTGATGCTGATAAGGCAATCAATGTTGCCGACAATAAGACATACATAGTGGATTCCATGCGTGCGGACAATCTTGAATTCATATTCCGCAGGATAAAAGATTTCTATCGGAGGGAGTGGCAAAAGACAGTATTCAAACCAAGGATATTCTCCATTAATGAAAATAAAAAAACGGTTATGACAGCACAAGAGATAATCCTCGCAAAAAAAGCGATGAGGGAATTCTCCGAGGTGTATGATGATCACATGGACATGACTGGTCATTATCCTGCCATGCTCATGATAATGAACACTTTCTCGCAACATTTCGGAAATGTCATCCTAGATGTCGCATGCGGAACCGGGAAATCCATGAGAAGGTTTATCAGGAATTCCATAATAACAAGGATGAAATCGGGTAAAAGAGATGAACCCATGTTAATACATTCAATTGATGCTGAATGGAAGATGCTCGCACAGGCCCAAGCAGGTTTCTACAATAGATTATTAGTCAGCGAAGAAAAGAATCTCCAGGGAAGGATGGGAATGACCTTCATAGAAACGGACTTCCTTGACCTTACTATAGATTGGATGAGAAAGCATGTGGATCCAAAAGGATCCGGCATGAGGGGGGATTATCTCGAGGATATTGATCCATTCAGATTGGATACTGTGCTCATATCTTATTTCATATATTGGACACCAGATAAGGAAAAAACTGTAGAGTCCTTGTCCAATATTATGCCAAAAAAGGGTTGCCTCATAACCATGGAAGAACCGAATCTGAGAGTATCGCCTGGCGCATTAGACAGTGAAACTGCTGAAACCATAATAACAGCACCAAAGGTCATTCCTCTCCAAGATTATTATGATATGCTTCAGGATTATGGATTCATACCTGTAGAAAATCGCCCTCCTGAATCCCCTTCTGATCTTACTCAACCGATAAAAGGGAATCCAGAACACATAGTGAGAGGAAAGGTCTTCTATAAATCCTAGAATGATACTCCCTTGCTGGGAATATCCGGTAGATGACATCTTTGTTGATTCTGCTCGAAAGGCAGATATCTGTTGATGGAAAAATCAATGCTTCAAGGGATTGAATTCATGGGGTGCCTTGTAAGCGAATAAAGTAAGGTAACTCGAAGTCTTCACGACTATCTCGTTCTTTCCTACTCGCTGGATGACATCGAGAAGATGCCTTCTATTCTTCACTCTTGCAGTACCTATCAAATCCCATGTTCCTGTGGTAGCATAAAGGGATTCTATTTCTTTAATATTTATCAGATCATTGAGCTGTTCCATATCTCCAGCCCTCCCTTTTCTGACTTTCATCATCATTATCACATGGAGATCATAACCGATCTTTTCATAATTGATCTGAGTAGTATATCTTGTGATAACACCTTCCCTCTCAAGCCTTTTGATTCTTTGGAGCAAAGTATTTGGGTGTATGTCAAGAGTATTGGCTAATTCCTTAGTAGAACACTTGGCATTGTCTATAAGATTGGATATTATACTCACATCGGTTTGATCGAGTTTGAATTTCATATTAAGCCTCCGAAGGTTAGGTTCTGTATACTGCAGTAAGCGATTAAAAAACTACCGATAAAGGGACACTGCTTATACTTCTACAAAACTTTCCCATGCTCCAAAAATGACCTCCTGGATATCTTTTTCTGAAGTTGGGATGCAGTCTGAAGATAAGATATGCAGACCTACCTTTTAACTTA
>CAYVTJ010000040.1:0-9137 GCA_964454475.1 Microcaldota archaeon
GAGCTAATCAGAGAATTATTTTATTCATTTTGCAGGGTTTTTCAAAACCCTCTATCGTCGTTATTTTATTTGGAATTGGAAATTCGAGTTGGAGAAGAAAAGGCTGGGAGAATCATGGTTGCTGTTGTGGACATGTGGGATCCATATATATCCTCAGTAAGTGAAAACTGTCCTGATGCAGAGATCATCTTCGACAAATTCCACATCAGCAAGAAGGCGAATGACGCTCTGGATTCTGTGAGGAAAAAAGAGTTCAGCAAGGAAGATTCCCGAGAGAGGAAAAATATGAAGAAGAAACGTTTTCTTATTCTGGGCAGACAGAAAAACCTGAATGATGAGCAGAAGGAGACAGTTGGTGATCTCAAGCAGATAAACAACCGCCTTTATGAGGCATACCTCTTGAAAGAACAGGTCCTGGATATCTTCGAAGAGAAGAATGTCCATGGTGCCCCGGTCAGGCTAGGCAAGTGGATTGCCAATGTGGAACGTCTGGGAATTGAGGCGTACCAGAAGCTCATCAATACCATGAGGAATTACTGGTATGGTATTGTCAACTACTTCAAATATAGATTTACCAATGCTGCATCCGAAGGATTCAACAACAAGATAAATGTGATCAAAAGAAAGGCTTATGGCTACAAGGATTTGGAGTATTTCAAGCTGAAAATCCTCCAAAGTTGTGGGGAGAAATCAGGTTAAAGTTGGAGAAGAGCCCTAAAAATTCATAATATCCTTATGAATATCTCACCAAACATATCTTCCTGCAGTATGTCGACATCTTCTGTTTGGGTGAGGTGCAGGATGGAAAGGAGTGTGTAAATTACTCCTGTCGAATCTTCTCTGCCGGTAATGCTTGAGAATCTTGACCAGCCGGTTTTATCAGAGTGCTTTTTTATCTTTTTCAGGACTTCATTCATTTTTGATTCCAGGTCCTGCTCCACAAGTTCGAGATCAACTGTATTCTGTATCGAGCCCCTCGGCTTTCTGGCCGTCCGCTCTTCAGTCTCATAGTGTATAATCCGTTCCATCTCTGTGACCAATTCATCCATGGTAATCTGCCTCTTTGGCGGTATCCTTGAGGACAGGGTGAGCTGGGGCAAATCATCGAATGTAGGAAGATCCACAGGCATTCCCTCATCCGGCATATACTCTGTCAGTTCACTCTGTTGGAGGAAGCCCAGATAATTGCTCTTATATTTGAGAAGGATCGAGGCGGCAAGGATGACGTTAGCCTGGACTCCCAAATCCATCTTTTCCATCTGCCCTATCCGCTCCAGGAATGCATTGGATATATCGATCAGATCTACATTCCAAGGATCTATCTTATTACTGTCAATGAGGTCCAGGAGTATCTCCTTCCAGGTTGGTTTTTCCACCATCTCCTCTATATAAGAATAGCTGTTGTTTCCAGGTTTCTCCAGCCCCCTGGCAATCTGGGCATAGGTCGCCATATCAGCTTTTTTATAAGCTTTTGTTTAAATACCTTTTATCTAGTCATGCCCTGAGGGGCAGATGCCGGAGGAATGAACATGGAGATAAAACCTGTATTGACACTGGATTCGAAAGAACCGCTATCAAAAGCGGTAAGTGAGCTTGCCCAGACAGGGACGGCTGTTATTGTGACAAAGAAAGGGAAATACTATGGTACTATCGATGATCGGAGCCTTGGTTATGGCTTTGACAATGCAGGAAAGACTTTCTGTGAGAGAGTAATTGAGAAACCACCCACCCTGTCACCATCATCCGATGTGATCGGACGTATAAATGCTTTTCTTTTGGGGCATTTCAAGGCATTGCCTGTTATTAAGGAGGAGACCAGGCAAGTGCTGGGGATAACTACCAGGGTAGAGCTGCTTCAGGATATGCTGGATGAAAAGATCATGCCAAAGAACAGGGTATCCGATCTGATGAATACCCCTGTCTACACTATTGACGAGGAAAAGACGATTGCTGATGCCAAGAATCTCATGAAGGAATATGGATGCAATCGTTTGGTTGTAACAAGCTCGGGGAGGCCTATCGGAGCGTTATCAACCCTGGACCTCGCTGCAAAAAAGGCTTTTCATAGGACAATCAGACAGAAGCGTCCTATGGGGCTTACTGAAGTAAAGAGCCTTGACGGGAGCAGGATAAAGGATTTCTTCAGGCCTGACATTACAGTGGTCAAGGAGACAGATACTGTGGAGGATGCTGCTAAGAAGATGATCGGTAAGGAGGTTTCCTCTGTCGTAGTTGTTGCAAACGACAAACCTGCAGGTGTCCTTTCAGCTGTCGATCTTTTTAGGATGATTCAGAAAGAGGCGGAAGGCGAGATGGACCTCGTGGTAAGCGGTCTCGGAGAGGAGAACATGATGATGTATCCATATGTTAAAGACAAGATCGCAAGTGTCCTGGATAAGTTCTCCGACTCTTTTAACATCAGGAATGGGAAGGTTCATGTGAAAGAGGACAAGAAGACGGTTTCCATAAATATCTATTTCGATACTGATGAGGGTCATGTTTCGTTGAATGGCGAACGTGCCACCATCAAGCAGACTATTGATGAATTATCCCAAGAGCTTGATAAGGTCCTGCAGAAGAAGAAGGAGATGAGAAGGGTAAAACCCAGGGCCAGGAATTATGGGGGGGAAAGTGGAACAGATTATGATCTCGGGGGAAGGGAATTATGAAAGGGCAAATAAGTACAGAGCTTCTTGTCATTGTTGCTCTCATAATGCTGGTTTTCATACCTCTCCTTACCATGATTTACTTCAAAGTCAATGAAGCGAATTCTCAGATGGAATCCTATGAATCAGAGCTTGCCGTTGTCCGTCTTGCATATATCGCCAATTCGGTCGGGAGTCTTGGGACAGATACCACTATCTATACAGATGTCTATATTCCAAGGAATATGCAAAAGATGCATGTCAATAGCTCGGGGGAAGGTGGAGAGCTTATAATGAAGCTTTCCACTCCTGACGGAGTAGTTGAGGTCGTCGAAGTTATCACCCATAATGTTGAAAATAATGACCTTCTTGATGAAGGGGAATATGGGTGGGTGAGATTCAGGGTAGAGAGTGAGCATGTCTCTTCAGGGAAAGCACAGGTCACTATTGAGAAGGTTTGACCTTTCCGTCTTCATAGATCTGTTTTCCTCTTATGATGACGGTCTCAACCTTGCCCTTCAGTTTTTTCCCATCCCAAGGGCTCCAGCCGCATTTAGTGTATAATTCTTCTTCTTTTACAATCCATTCTTTTTTCGGATCAATTATCGTGATGTCTCCGAAAAATCCTTTCTTTATCCTGCCAACCTTTTGAAGATTGAATATGTCTGCAGGCTTGGAGGTCATCATTTCCACCACTTTTTCGATATTTATAAGTTTATGGTTCCAAGCATCAAGCATAAGTCCTAGTGCAGTTTCCAGACCAGGAAATCCATGGGCGCCCTCTTGCTTATCCTCAAGCGTATGTGGTGCATGATCAGTTGCCATACAATCTATTAAATCAAAACTGTCCCATAAGGACTGGCGGAGCTCCTCAGAACGCAGTTCGGGATACACACTTCCTTTACATCCAAGCCTTTTCGCATCAGCACTATTCATCAATAAATGATGTGGAGCCACCTCGACACTAGCTCCATATGACTTTGACAGTTTAACCTCTGCCCCGCAACTGGCATGGGCTATATGTATCTTCCTCTTATATTTTTGTGATAATCCCCCAATGCGATCGATATTTTCCATAGTCTCAACTATTGCTTGCTCTTCCGGTCCTGTTGAATTTGCATGAAATACCAGAACAGTGGATGGAAATATGTTCGAGAAGTGCTTCTCCAGTGTCCTTGGCCTTCTCAAAAGAAGCTCACCCGTGGTTTTGCTAAGATACATTTTCATGGATGAAGGGTTCACTTTTCGGACTTCTCTCTGGTTATCATCCGTGGCACCGAAATGAAAACCAACATTGCAAAGCGCTTTCTCGGCAAGCCTCTTCTTTTCCATCAAGCGCGTGTATGTGGTTGTCGGGGGGTTGTTGTTAGGCATATCCAGGACTGTGGTGAAGCCTCCTGCAATGGCTGCTTTGCTTCCGGTTTCAAAATCCTCCTTGTATTGGGCACCAGGTTCTCTCATATGCACATGAGGATCAATGAGACCTGGAATTACAAGCCTACCTTTAGCATCAATCTCTCTATCTGCGTTGAGTTTCCCACCTATCTTTGAAATTCTCCCATCATCGATAAGAATCTCCTTATCTTCGAATTTTCCTTCTATAAAAATCTTTCCGTTCTTGATCAGCAGACTGGCCATCACACAAGCCTCTGTTCTGTTGCTAGTGTGTAAAGCCGAAGGATTAGAAGGCTTATCTGCCTCACTGCTCCAAGATAGATTTTCATATGCCATTCGTTTTGAGATTTGATTGTGCCAAGGAGGTCTTTGAATGCTTCCTTCTCACTTGGACCCATCTTGCTGTCGGTGACCTTTTTATGTTCTTTTCCATCGATTATCGTGACTTCTTCCTGTTTCCCTATCTGCTTTTTTGCCTGACCATACCAAGGCGGGAGCGAAGAGTTCTTCTTACAGATCGCTTTTACGAAATCTCCGCTTGTGACCGACCTCTGCCTGACTTTTTTCTTTGCGAGTTCTGAAGCTTTTTGCTTTTCCATGCCTTGTTTGATGTATTTCTCCGTCTTCTTCTGTATGCCAAAAAAGGCCTCTTTCCATGGAAAGGTTGCAGCTTCATCCGCAATGGCTTTGAGATCAGAGGATGCATAGCCCATGGTCGCAAAACCTAACAACCAGAAGGGTATGATCTTGGACAATGGTCTTTTCTTCGCATGGAGCTTGATTATCGCCACCCTGGAATTATAGTCGGGTTCTGAGATATATAGTGTCTTGCTGAAACGGCCCGATCTTCTTAGGGCGGGATCCACATCCCATGGAGCGTTGGTGGCAGCGATGACAAGCACATTTTGGTTGTTAGCTTCAACACCATCCATTTCATAAAGCATCTGGTTAACTGCCATCTTCATGTATTGTGCGCCTTCTCCTTGGTCTCTCCTCCCACCGATAGCATCGACTTCATCGAAGAACATTATACAAGGAGTGTTATCCCTTGCGAGTTCGAATACTTTATGTATGTTCTTCTCCGTGTTACCGACATACATATCAAGAAGATCGGACAGCTTCGCGTTAATGAAACCCGAATCACATTCACCTGCAGATGCCTTCACTATGAATGTGTTGTGCGTTATGATGCCACCGAATCCTGCGACGAATGTGTGGGTCTCTCCGACGGTAAGATCGTAGACAAAATCATCAACATCCTCTTCTTCTATGCTTATGACCTCGTCCCACATGATCTCGGATTCTGCGAGTCTTTCCAGCCTTTTTATCTCTTTTGTTCTTTTCTTATTCTCAAGAATTCCCAAGAGCTGATTCCGGCTCATGTTTTTGGTCATTTCATACATGTATCCATTCTTGGATCCATAGAATGAGGATTTATTCATTAAAGTGCTTTCTCTGGCGTCTTTGAGAATTCCTGCGATTCCTGGTATTATGTCCGTGTTTGTTGAGTTTGGGATTTGCCGTGATGTCCATCTCTTAAGCCTTTTCTTATTCCTTTCCCCAATAAGCCCGATGTTCTTCTCAAATCTTCCTAAGTGGGGGTGGCCTGATATGTGGAGTATCCAGCAGGTATGATTGTTATTCTTGAGCTTCTTTGGTCTGATTCTGGCAACTATGCCAAACCTCATGAGAAGATATGATGTCTGGTTTGCGAAATCTCTGCTCGAAGTGGCCAGTTCAATCTCAGGGCTATCGGCCCTGATATACGCCTCGCATTCGAAGACTTCCGAGAGGAATCTTGCCGCTACCTGATCCGGTGCACAAAGAATCGATTCAGGAATCCCTGCTTTTCTCGAACCTCTTATCCCGAAATTATGAACCATCCTGGGGAAGCTTATCAAGCCGACTGACTCTGCATTAACCTTTTTTATACCTGAAGAAGTATCATTCCCGATTCCTGGTCCAATTCCAAACATTTTTCTCGTAGTTCCTGCAACACTTGATGTCAGTTTATCATCAGAATCAAGGAAATGCATTGTGCCATGGTTTGCTACTCCTTCAGATGGCACACATCCAAAGTATTCTGACATCCCTCCATCCCTTTCATATGCAGGCTTTATCATTCTGGTTTGTGGATGCTTGAAAGACTGATGCTGGAGCATTTCATCCTCAGGAATATTAATCCCCCTCATATTCCGAGATTTCTGTTTTCTCTTCGCATCCATATTCAATTCCCTAGGTATTGCGATATGGCTTCCAACAGAAAGTTCTCCTGCTTTTGTCTTGACAACCTTATTATTGATAGTGATGAATGGGTGCTCAGGGGTAGTTGAAATGGTTCTTCCCGAGTGGGTGGTGATAGTGTACATCTTCCCTTTGTACCTTTGCCTGTAGACATAGTCGATCTTCTTGTTCTCCATTTTTAGCGTCTCCTTATTGAGTGTAGGAACGCTCAGTCCTGGATTCTCAATGATCGTCTCGTCATTATTTAGCTTTTTCTCCCCCCTGCTTTTTGCAAGCTCGAATATTTCCCTGATCTCCTTTATCCGTCCGTCAGAAAGGATTACAGGAGTGTTACTGCGAACGCATTTACCACAACCTGGAGGTCCATACATCAGGATGCCCCCTCCGCCAAGCTTTCCGTATTTGCGCGCAAGCTCGGGGTTCATCATAGGATAGACGATCGATTCCTTGATCTCGTCTTTTATCTTTTTCATGCCGGCCACATCATCGAAGGTCATATCTGGCTTTTGAAGCATTTTTATGTCTGCCTTTTCATCATCCTTCCCTCCCTTTCCGTCTCCTCCCTGCTCTTGCTTTGATTTTGCATTCTCGAGATGTGTCTTTGCCTCTGCCAGATCCGGATTCAACTCGAGCGCTTTCTCATAATCCACGATTGCACTTGCCAGGTCTCCGGCATATTCATATGCAAGACCTCTGAGATGGTATGCCTCAGCAAAATCAGCTTTTATCTCTATCACTTTTGAGAAATCTTCCACGGCTTTTTCATACTCTTCTATGGAAGCATAAGAAAGGCCTCTATTGTAGAATGCTTTCAGGTAATTGGGATTGAGGGAGATGGCCTTGTCATAATCCTTCACCGCACTCTGGAAATCCTGTTTCCTGTAGAATGCATCCCCTCTGTTATTATAGATAATCGGATTCTGGGGATCGAATTCCATGGATTTGGTGTAATCCGCTACTGCCTTGTCAAAGTTCTTCAACTGGTAATAACTCAAAGCCCTGTTAAAGTAAGCTTCTGAGAATACGGGATTGAGAAGTATCGCCATATTGTAATTCTCGATTGCCTTCTCATACTCACCCTTCTCGTAATAATCATTACCCGTTTGGTAATAAGTCTTCGCATCCATAGGGTTTGGTTTCCGTCCTGCCATATCATTCACTTTTTTACAAGAGAGTTCATGTATCCTTTTTGAAGCTATCTTTTAGAAGGTTATGTTTTTCAAGTTTGAGGCCAGTGCCCAAGAATCCACTTCTTTTCTTCGATCCTTAATAATTGGTTGTATTTGGCGGTTCTCTCTCCTCTTGCAGGTGCCCCTGTCTTTATCTGTCCTGCATCGATTCCTACTGCCAGGTCTGCTATGAATGTATCTTCGGTCTCGCCGGAGCGATGGCTTACGATGACATTCATGCTGTTCTTCTTGCATAATTTTGCAGCTTCGAGTGATTCGGTAACCGTGCCTATCTGATTTACTTTTAGAAGCAGAGCATCCACAGAACCATGCTCGATTGCCTTCTCGATTCTCTTTGGATTTGTTACAAGAAGGTCGTCACCCACTATCTGCCGATCGGGAAGCTTTTTCTTGAGCTTTGCAAAAGCATCGAATGAATCTTCGAAGAAAGGATCCTCAATGCTCGATATTGGATATTCCCCGGCAAGATCTGAATAGAAATCGAGGAGCTCCCCCTCATCCATCACCTTTCCGTCCATGTTGTATCTTTCGCTCTCGGAGTCATAGAAGGAGTCTGCTGCCGCATCGATTGCCAAAGAATAATCCTTTTCATATCCGGCCCGGGCGGCTGCAGAGGATATCGCTTCCAGTGCTTCCGAGGCACTGTCGATCTGGGGAGCAAATCCGCCTTCATCCCCTACATTCTTCGCCCCGGGACCATACTTATCAGAGAGGAACCTCCCTAGTTCGTGATAGATCTCACTCGCCATTCTGAGTCTTTCGCAAAATCTTTCTGCTTCAGGTATGATCATGAATTCCTGAATGGAAAGCTTGCCACCAGCATGTTTTCCTCCGTTCAGAATGTTGAACATGGCTTTTGGAAGTTCGTTTCCACCCAAGTGTTCATAGACAGCCAGCTGTCTTGATGAAGCGGCCGCACGCATCACAGCCATGCTGGTCGCCACCATAGCATTCGCCCCCAGGGATGACTTGTTTTCAGTGCCGTCTAGCTCGATCATCTTCCGGTCTATGGATTCCTGGTCAGTGACTTCCATCCCTTTGATTGCAGGACCGATCCTTTCCACGACATTCCTGATCGCGCTCACGATGCCTTTTCCTCTATATCTCTCGCCGCCATCCCTCAATTCTACCGCTTCATGCGCACCTGTCGATGCTCCGCTTGGGGCAGCTGCGGTGCCAAAGGAATTACCTGCAACAACATCTACCTCGATCGTCGGGTTTCCTCTGGAATCCAGAATCTCCCTTGCCCATACCGCATCTATTTCCATCAGATCAACTCACAATAGTGAGAAACAATCAAACCCATTATTTATTTTTCTTTCGTCTGAAGAATTCTGGCATGTCGATAGCGAATCCTTTTATTGCCAAATGTGTTCAATACCCCGCTGCTTGCAGCGGTCCAATTCAGCACGCATTTTTTGCAATGCAAAAAACGCCTATTTTCGTTTTGGCGAAAATAGATGGTAGTGACCCAATAGATGATACCCCACGTCCTGAAGCGGCCCTTCCGATTATTTTCTAGCTTTTTTGATCGGTTTTCTGAACAAAAAAATCAGTCAAGTCAATCCGCATTTTCCTGGCAACCTGACTTCGCCAGACTAAAATAAAGAAGGTTGTCTGTTTTATCTTTTTGGGTTATAAAATGAACGTCCTCAAAAAATAT
>CAYVTJ010000041.1:0-9016 GCA_964454475.1 Microcaldota archaeon
CAGATTAGAATAAAGAAGGTTGTCTGTTTTGTCTTTTTGGGCTATAAAATGAAAGCCCTCAAAAAATATCTGAATAATTTGACAGTTTCAGTGATTTATCCAAAAGGATGGTCCAAAATGGAGATTATTGCAAACTATTCTGCTGAGATGAGGGCTCTTTTTGGTGATTTTCTCAAGAAATATGGTCAAATTGACCTGCAAATCCGGGTTTGAGGCCAAACTGTCAAATGGTTTTGAGGCAAAGAATCAGCGTGAGCAGGATTGAAACTGGCGAGAATAAGTACTAACATAAAAAACAGAGAGTAGAAGGAACAATCAAAACGCTGATGCTGAAAAGAGAGGCGGACAAATGGTATGCAATCCTGATAGCAGAGACAGAACCAAAACCAAGAAAGCAGGAACAACGAAACAGGAAGAAGGCAAAACTTGGGCTTGGCAGGATATGCTCCAGGACAGCAAACAGCAGAAAGGACTGGCTAATAAGGCAGCAAATAATTTGCTGTCAGGATATCCATTTGTAGCATTAGAAAACCTGAAATTAAAGAAGATGACAGAGGAGCATGGCAAAGGAATCTATGATGCTGAATGGAACATATTCATGAATATAATCTCATTGCAAAGCGAAGGAAGCTGGTTGTGAAGTAGGGGGATTATGCAATGCTTCGCTGAACACACTAAAAAGAGATATGTCAAGGATTGGTGGAAGTAATTCCTATGGAAATTGTTTTAGTAGAATCGTATGTGAAGCAGGAAGCCATAACCTCAACTTAATGATGTTAAGCTATGGCAGTTTAATCTTCAGGGGAAGTGTAGTGCCGTTCGCGCAGGACGTGGATAACTGAATGCCAAGATGCGAAAACAACCTCCAAGATGAGACCGCTTCTACAGTATCAGTATCTGCAGGCCCCTGGAAAAGATTCACTACTGGGAAATCCCCAACAGATATCCTGGATCGATCATCTGAAACCTGAACTCCCTCCTTCTAAAGATGGGAATAATCATTCTATATCGTTTTTTAAACTACAGATGATAATGCAACCTTTTTATTACCAACATCAGTAAGAATTGTTATGGAGATACTGCTTCCCATATTGCTTAGTATGCCTGCTGGAGCGATGAGTGCAATAGGAGTATCCTTATTTTTTTCTGCATTCCTAGCAGCATTATTCTACATGGTTGCTTACGCACTCCAGAATCCCCAGCTCATAGCATTGGGCAAGGAGGAAATATCCGCTTTTGTGTTTAGCCTGGTGATAATCTCTTTTTGGATGACATCAGATGCTCTGTTAAACAGTCTGATCGCAGGGATGCTCACCTCATCCATTCCGAGTTGGATGATCAGCAGTGGGGCAAGCGATTTCTCCACAATCCATCTTGATCTCGCCACTTCTGCCCTGGATGTTCTTTTCGTTAAACTCAAGGATATGTACATCAATCTTTACCTTTATGAGATCCTGATCGGTTTCCTTTCCACAGTTAGCTTTCCGATAGGTTCTCCAGTGCCGGCATTGAGTGTCATTTCTCTTTCCCTTTCCCCCTTCACCGGGCTGGTGCTCCTTTCAAATGCGCATACTACTGTGGTGGAGGCGATAGGATATGCTATGATGGTTATCTGGGCAAAAAAGTTCGTTTTGCTCTTCTGCAAGGATGCCATTCCGACTATTCTGCTTCCAATGGGTGTCGTGATGAGGGCATTCCCTTTCTTCCGTTCCACAGGATCGAGTATAATCGCGATATGCGTAGCCGGATATTTCGTACTACCGTTTGCCATCCTTCTTTCCAATTACATGATATTCGAGCTCTACCAGCCAGCGGAATTCGCATACATACCTGAAGTGTCGACACTCTTTTCTGGCGAAGGCGTGGATCAACAGGATATAGAGGGGGAAATGGAGTATGCAAGGGGGAATCATGCCGAAGAGGTGCATGAACTTTTCACACAGGACCCTGTTGCTGAGCAGGGTGTGAGCGAGGTAAGCGAATGTGCCGGTCATCCGGTAAGGAGAGTCATTTGCGGAGCCTGGAACATCCTTACAGCGACTAAAGATGTTATTGTAGAGATTGCACAAACCGCCTGGAGCATCGCCACATTCATGGTAGGGATGACTGGGGATTTTTTCTTTTCATTCTGGACGAATCCGCTTCTTCCTCCCAGCGTATCGGCAGGTCTCTATTATTTCATAATCACAGAAGTTTCGACGTTGGGGCAGTTCCTGATATTGATATTGGTGAGCACAGTGGTGGAATTGATCATAACCATAACGATGTACCGGAACATTTCAATACTGCTTGGTGGTGAGGCGGAAATAGCCGGCTTGACGAAGATAGTGTGATGCCCATGAGAAAGATATTATTCATTTTATCATTGCTTGTATGCCTTTCCTTCTGCACATCCGAGATAGAGGAAGAAGTTGGACAATGGAAGAATATCTTAGAAGCGCTTATCATTCCATTAGCGATACTCCTCACTGTTATCGCAGGGGTGGTCTACATGGCAGGTCAGCTTTTCGGAGCTGAGATGCGAGCCAGGGCAAGCGTATATGCTTCAAATCTTATAATCGCTGCAGGGATAGCTGTTGCGATCCTAATAATCTTCGAAGTGCTTCTTCCTATTTTTACAGGTGGTTCGTTTGGAGGGTATAGCGTAGATATAGGCAGGATCATCGACATGCTTAGGCGATATGCCGAGAGTTTCCTTGTCTTCCTCATAATGCTGTTAGTGGTATTATCAGCAGTTGTCTTCACGTTTGGGAATCTCTCGGACTCACAAACAAGAGCGAGAGCGAATGTCTGGGCTACCAGTATGCTGACCGGCGCGATTCTGGCATCAATACTTTATGTATTGATAACCATGATCATACCCCATTTCAGCGGGATCATTGTGGGGCTACCTTTCGGGAGTCTTGCCATCTACCCAATGGTCATAATATCTGTTGTATTGTTGGTTTCCTTCGTAATACTAATCGTTTATCTCCTGTCCAAGGTCTTCAAATTGCCTGAATGGGAAGCTTACATTAACGTAGAAATGAGTCAGCTTATGAATTCATTCCTTGTAATGATTTTCATCGTGGCGGCATTTGCTACAGCTCAGGCGATTGTGATATCATTTTCAGGATCAGATTTGTCACCGCCCCTCGCTGCCGCCCAATTCCTTCGTGAATGGGTAGCAGATAGTGTTCTCAGCGGCCTTTTCGATGTGTTGAAGATACAGGCATGCACATCGATGCTGAGCACTGTAAGCAGGAGAATGGGAGAGGCAGTCATGACCAGTGTCTACAAGATATTCCCCGGAGTGGATACGTTTGTTTCGATCAGCAATACTCTGCTCTTCGGTTTCATGTCTGCTTACGGAAGCATTTCGGTACAGGTGATGATACTTAATTTCTTGGAGTTCATAACAATCCCTATCCTTTTCCCTGCCGGATTATTCCTCCGCTTCTTCCCGCCAACCAGGGATGCCGGATCATTTCTTATTGCAATGGCATTCTCTTTCAATGTAGTCTTCCCAATGACCTTCCTGATACATGAGAAAGTACTAGAAGAGCTTCATGTCGAGAGGTATAATTCCCCTGAAGGCCTCATAAGCAGTCTCTGCGGTCCCTTTAAATATGGTGTGGCAGGTTTCCTTTTTGGTTCAGGGAATCCGCTTTTCCGCAGTAGCATCCTTGCCCCAGTAGGCAGTTTATTAGGGGTTTTGGCATCAGAGACTCTTCTTAATATCGTAGGCATGGCAGAGTTTCTAACGATCATGCGGACAGTGTCATTGCTGTCGCTCCTTGCCCTTTTCATGCCCGGATTGTCGACAGTAATAACGATAGCTTTCATAAATGGTTTATCCAAATTCCTAGTAGCTAAAATGTGATAAGATGGATTCATTCGATTTGGGAGGAACCTTTGACCAATGGCTTGCCGTTGCCGGTATGGCACTTTCATTGATGACGATGATCATCGGTGTGGTGTATATGGTAGGCAATCTTCTCATGAACGAGAAGATCAAGGCCTGGGCAAGGATGGAGGTCGTTGAAATCTTCTTTTCAGCAGTGATCATTCTGGTCGCCGCCCATCTTGCGCATGGAAGTTATGTATCTGACATACTAGATGCGGCCCTGGGTGTTGATGGTGGTCCTGATCACCTGGAGGCCTATCTTCCTGTCAAATCACAGGTGCTATTGGGAGCTGCCGGGGCGAGGAACGAGCTTTACGTCGAGAATCTTTGTGAAGTGGTGGCTACTCCAGGAGGCGGTCCCAACCCAAGAGATGTGGGGACATGGGAAGGCACTCCCTATTATGGGGTGAATGATTGTCACATGAGACTGGCAATCTACTATCTTGATACCATATTCCATGAGACATCTGATTATGCGTTTTCGATATACATTGATTATATCTGGACATCAATGGCCGCTGAATTCGGATTCAATATCGAATTCATCTTTGAGATGCCGGGGATGTTCACATTTACCCCGTGGAGGGGCTTTTTCACTATGCCCAATACTATCAAGGAACAGTGCTTTGATTATGCCATAAAAATAATGACACTGAATATGTTCCAGGAAGGTTTTATTAGGTTCATTGCAGTTGCCCTTTATCCTGCCTTGTTGGTTTCTGGAGCAATATTGAGGAGTCTTGCCTTCACCAGGAAACTGGGCGGTCTTCTCCTCGGGCTGGCAATTGCCCTTTATTTCGTCTTCCCATCCTTCTATGCTTTTGGAGGACTGATTGTCCTTGATCTGAAGGATGAAGCCAGATCCGAGTGGATGGCAAGTGATGCAAATGTGTTTAACTCCAATGACCCACCGATAGCCAACACCATGTATTCGAAAGGAGACATCCCCATGCTTGGAGGCAGTGGAAGCGTCTCTACAGAGGATATTTGGGAATATCATGATCAATACCGCTCAATGGAACAGAGGGATTTCCTGGAAAGTGCAGAACATAACGATCCGGATGCAGGGGGAGGCGTAGAGGGTATTGGTGCTGATGCAGGAGAGAGACAGAGAGTTATAACTGGTGGTTTTGACTTTACACCTGATACGGGAAGACCCACGGATAGGGAGGAAGCAGAACGCTTATCCGCTTTGGAATCAGCAAGAAGCCAGGCAGATAGCTGGTATAATTCTATATCATCCAGGAACAATTTTTTGGATAATTTCGTGACCATGGCGTATGAACCCAACGGCATCATAGACATACTTTCCAGACTCACATTCTTTTCAGTATTCTTCTCGCTTTTTAGCATTCTGGGCACAATAGCTGCCACAAGATCGCTATCCATGACATTCGGCGGAGATATCGAGATCGCCGGACTGACGAGGTTGATTTGATGGGAAAAAAGGAGTTCACGATATTGGCAATGATTTTCCTTCTGCTCAGTCAGGTATCTTTCGCAGCGAATGGAGATTCCCTCATCAACCTAGTCAACGACACAGCAGATGAGATAGAAAGCGAAGGGCAGAATTTTATCCAGGCTGGCCAAGCAGTGGCAACAGGTGCTGGGGGAACTATGGAAATATTCGATGCCTTCAGAACCGGTGAATGCGGAACCTGGAGTGTTTCAGATCCTGCCACAGTTGTCAGCACATGGCTGATGCCCTCGATGTTTGTAGTGATCATCATTTCTTTCGGATTGACACTCATTTATATGGCAGGACAGTTGTTGAACCTTCCGCATCTGGTCGCCCAGGCGAAGGAAGAGGGCTTCCAGACTCTTCTGACGGTTGTCAGGATAATCTTTGTGGTGGGCATTGTGTGGGGTTCGAATACGATGTGGTTCACCATAGCTGTTCCTCCTTCGGCAGTGGGCGGTCCTCATTCTATCTTTGTTGATGCGGGCGCGCACAGCATGATAGAAGCAGCGAGCACAATATCAAGATATATGGTCGTGGAGATGGTGAACAGCTATACCATGCTCCTCCTCTATAATATGGTCATACATACCCTTTATTCCAGCACCATGTGGGTCGGTGTAACATGGCGTGCAATGTATTCATTCAACCTAGGGCCTGTGCTTAAGCCATTGATAGACATGATAGGTATGGCCCTTCAGTTCCTTTCGGTAGGTATCGGTGAATGGATGATGCACATCATTCTTCTCTGCATGATCAGGAAATGGATGTGGACCTTGTTCATACCTTTGGCGATGCTTTTTAGGGCATTTCCGCACACTCGTGGGGCGGGAGAAGCCCTTTTCGCTCTTGGTGTGGCCCTTGCAGTGATATATCCGTTTATGTTTATACTGGATTATGAGGTTCATCTCCTGTTGTCAGAGAATCTTGTGGATCCTGATGAGGCTTTAGCCGGCTTTCTTCAGAGCTCAGGCATAGTTGGTGTTTTGGCATCAGTAGTGATGATAATGTTTCTGATGGCAGGGGCATTCATACCGTTCTTCCTGGGAGGTGCACTCAACCTGGCGTTCCAGCTCATAAATAATGCAGTATATTATGTTGCAATAATGAGTTTTTTCCTGCCATTCATCAATATTTTCATAACATTAACTGCAGCAAGGGAGATTGCTAAAATCTTCAACGTGGATGTGAATTTCATGTCATTCCTCAGAATAATATGAGATGGTAACAATGATAGGCAATACAATGGATAGTATAGAGACGGTTCTTGATGGCACTTTCGCATGTAGTGCCGGGGAGCCTTTCTACTGCTATTATTCTCTTGCCGGTGCCGCTCTTATAACATCTGTTGTGATCCTTGCTTTTCTTTATATCTGGTCCGTTTTTTTTAGGGATCAGAACCTGACGAATTATATAAAGATTGAGATCAACGAGTTGTTCATCTCCGCCATAATCGCAATTCTTATGCTCGGACTTGTTCAGACTGTAAGTGACATTCCTATAAGCACAGTGCTGCCTCACGATTTCCTCCCCAGTACTGTGGATTCTGATGATAACCTTTATGTGGTGGCTCAGGACTACTTCACTGCGGTGGACGAGGACATGACTGCCTGGCTGCAGCTCAATTACGTGTTGAATATATATGCCGATGCCTTTGCTTCAACTACCACTCACGCGCGTCCACTGGGCTTGGGTGTTGTAGCATCTCCCCTGGCCGGCTTCGCAGCACCGCTCAAGCAGATGTTTTACAATATGACCGTCGGCTTATCAGTAGCCTTCATAATCAATTATGCCCAACTATATTCCTATGTCTTCTTTGTCGCCGCTTCCCTAAAATATTATTTCCCGATAGGGGTATTCCTTAGATGTTTCACACCGACAAGGAGAGTGGGAGGAGCGATATTGGGGATAATAGCGACGTTTCTCTTTATCTTCCCCGCGATATGTGCGCTAAATTATGGAATGTTTTACGGAGCTGGCGGCTCCATGGAGACTGCCAGGGATTTCGTGGGGAATTATATAACTGATACTGGTGGATCGAGCATCCATGCGAAGATGGCAGAATATTTCGGAGAAAATATGACTGGAGGGGTATTGGATTTCGCGGTAGGTGCATTCGGAGGATTCGGAGCAGTGCTCCAGAGATTGCTGGGAGGGCTTATGATGATCTTTATGGTCCTGCCCTTCTCGATAATAGGCAGAGCCTTCGCTATCGGATATATAATACCGACCATTACGATACTTATATTTGTACATGCTGGAAAGTACCTGAGCAAGAGCTTCGGGGAGGAAGTGGATTTGACATCACTGACGAGGATGATTTGATATGGCATTTACTTCAACATTCTTTGGGGATTCTACAATTGCCTGGGAGTCCTTAGCCATAACTGTTTCCGCCTTTTCTGTCTTTGGGGCCGCAATAATGATCATGATTTCCAAGCTGTTCGATGTGCGAAATCTGGAACAGATCGCGAAGGCAGAGCTGGTATTTGCAGCATCCAGCATCCTCATCGTCCTCATGTCAATCAGTATATTCGATCTGATCGAACCAGCACTTACCCACACCCTGGCAAAAGAGCTTTACCTTTTTTCGATCAATGCTCCTGCCGGGACTCTTCCGCCTAATCTTCCGGATACCGGGGTGCCACCGGAAACGCTTCTCGATTATGTCAAGCTTTACATGGCAAGCCCGATGCTTTGCGTGGAAGATTTCATGTCAGTCCTTTATCTCATCAGTATCCCTGTCGAGGCTATGGCATCTCTTTTCATGGAGATTTTCATGTCAGAACATGCTTCTGGTTTCGGTTTCAAATGGATTTCCGAGAGGATAACAAACACCACCCAGATGCTAACCTTTTATACATACATATATTTCCTGCTCGTCCATATGATCGATTTCATTAAGTATTATTCAGGCTTCTTTTTCTCTATTGGAGTGATTTTAAGGGCATTCCCGCCCACCAGAGGTGTCGGAGGGTATGTCATGGCATTAACCATTGGCCTTTATTTCATATTTCCGCTTACATATATTCTGGTCACGGCTATTGCCATGCCCCATGCCCAATCAGATGTCGTCCAGCTGGATAATGCCGGGAATTCCGATATTGATGGTTTTTATACCTGTGCGCTTCCACAGGTTCCAGGCGAGCTACGTCCGACGGGTTGCGGCATGGACAATCCAAGCGAGGTGTTGCGAATAAGGTCCATACTTGATGTTAATCTAACGTTGATAAAGGACCTGGTCACGGTTCATGTCAGCGATATAGTCCGGCACCTTATATCATCCATCTGCTTGTTTCCAATGATCGCGCTTATTGTGCTTATAACATTCGTCCTTAATACGAGCAATCTCTTCGGGGGAAATATTCCTGAGATTGGGAGGGGTCTGATCAGGCTTATCTAGTTCCTGGTTAAAACCTATACTTGCCAGTTTCAACCTGGATAACGCCGATTCCTTGTCCTAATGCCATTTGACAGCCGGACTTCAATCCAAGATTTGCAGGTTGGTTTGACCATATCTTTCGAGAATTTTCGGATTTTTTACGAGGGGAGTTCCTGCAGATATTTGTACCTAACCTCGCCAGTTTAAAATGAAGATTACGTTTGCTCAATCAGTGATGAACGTGAAAAAACAGAACGTAACCTTCACAATAGGTAGCACAGCATTAATT
>CAYVTJ010000042.1:0-8963 GCA_964454475.1 Microcaldota archaeon
TGGTTTTGAGGCAAAGAATCAGCGTGGGCAGGGTTGAAACTGGCGAGAATAAGTTTGAAAAAGAAAAAGTTATATGGGAAAAAAGATGTTTGGATTTTCTCCGGGAATGAAAAAAAGAACATGCATGGAGATTAAGTCAGGGGAGAACTTCCTGAAGCCTTGCTACAGCATTTTCCACTTTACCCTGCTCATTCATGATAATAACTGCGGGAGCTCCAGTGAACGCTGAATATGCCGCAAGATAAGCTTTATTCATCTGATCATGAAGCTCAACATCCCCACTATCGCGAATCCTGGTCGAATCATTCATTCTGCGTTTCCTTATTTCATCCGGATCAGCGGTTATCAATATCAGTGCATCAACCTTTAACTTTTGCAGATGCTTGAAAGGAACACCAGGGAAGAATCCTCCTGGCGTCTTGACAGCACAATGTGTGTCAAGAATAATCTTCCTCGTATCTTTTGAAAGCCTCTCATAGACATCTGCCTGCACCTCTTCTTGCTGCTCTTTTGATATTCCCCTCATCTGATCCCTGTCCTCGATCCCAAACCGTTCCTTTTCGATCTCAAACATGAGATCCCCAAAGTTCAAGATTCGGTACTCGGTCTCAAGACCTTTGAGAACGGTTGTCTTTCCAGCACCCGGAAGTCCCATCACGATTATCATACCATTCACCCCAGGATCTTCCCCAGCAAAGGATGCACATCGAAGGCCTGCATCTGCTCCAGCTGTTCATACATCCTATGGAGTATGCCTACAGTAAGGAGTATACCTGTACCTGTCCCAAGCGCACCTGTGAGATCTGCTATGGATGCCAAAAGACCGACAGCGAAAGAACCCATAACGGTCAACGGAAATATGTTTTTGTTAAGGATGCGCTCTAGCATTCGAGAATCTCTCCGGAAACCAGGAATCTGCATACCCGATGATGTGAGCTGACCTGCCACACTCTTGGCATCCATGCTGGAAGTCTCCACCCAAAAAAGACCAAAAAGTATGGAAAAGCCCGATAGGAAAAGCATATACGTCAGAGCATGCACCCATTCAGGTATGCCAAATATCGGTGTCACCGCATTTGTTATGAAATCCCATTGCGCAGTGGTGCTTCTTCCAAAGCCGTATACTGGTGTGAGGAAATACAATAAACCATCTCTTAAACTTCCATCCTCAGTAACATATCCCACGAATGGAAGGTCGGCGTCGACAAGAGCTGCTGATGCAAAGAATTGTATGTTCATGATAAGAGCACTGGCAAAGATAACTGGGATGTTCGAGACATAGAAAAACTTCAAAGGAAGTTTCGGAACCATGCCTTTCACTTTTTCGAATGCTATGGGAATCTCGACCTTGACACCTTCCGCATAAGCCACTGCCAGGAAAACAAGCATTGTGAATACAAAAGGCATCAGCGCAAGAAGCGCAAGAGGTAGGGCTTCCGCACCACCTTCTGCCATGATGGGAATTACTCCATTTGACTGGAAAATTAATCCTATCAAACCGCCGACGATGGATTGGGAAACACCTGCTGCGATGAAAAGCCCCACACCGCTGCCAATACCATATTTGCTTACGATCTCATCAAGGAATAGAACGATTATGGAACCGAGTGCAATCTGGAACATGACCAATGCCATTACAGCTTCCATCGAAAGTCCAAATACGGATGCGATGACCGTCCTCCCTGTCATTACAAAGATGACACCTTCGACAAGAGCGATCGCTATCGCCAATACTCTCTGTGTCTCCTGGAATTTCGCTTTATCTTTCTTATCCTTCAAATCAAGGTTTATCAAACCTGCTCCATTGAATAACTGAAGGAAGATAGATGCAAGGACTATCGGTCCGATACCTGCGGTCAGAAGACTGCCAATATTAGCAGCAGTAATCGTCTGCAGGAAATCCATCCCAGTGCCTCCAGAAACGACACCAATACACATCGTGTGATACATCGCAAAGAAGATGACAAGTGAACCTCCAGTCCACATCATCTTTTCTTTTGTAGTAAGTGGACGTTCTGGAGGCTTAATTGTTGGCAGATACTTCGAAAGCGAATGGATCGCATCTACGATACCCATCATGAATCTTATCACCCAGTGGTGATCGATCCGCCAGCGGCTTCAAGCTTTTCTGCTGTTCGTCTGCTCCAGGTCTTTGCTTTTATCTTTAGTGGAAGAGTTACCCTGCCAGTGGCAAGGACTTTTCCATCGAATTCGAATATGTATTGATCACCACTCTTCTCAAGACTGCCAAGGAGTGCTTGGTGGGTTACATGGTAGAGATTGATAGTTGGCATCTCTTTCCCCTGATTCGGTCTGTGGAATCCGTGCTTTCCGAAATATCCTGGCGAATATTTGACTGCCCAGCTATTTTTATGTTTGCACCTGCCAGCCTTGCCACGTCCTCCGCGGTTTCCGCTTCCTCTGCGGTTCTTGATATCCCCTCTGCCAAACGTTCTCTGACCAAGGTATTTCCTCTTTTGCCTCTCCTGCCTTTTTCTGGTCATAATAATCACTTCATTCTCCGAATAAGGTCAATCATATCATCACGATAACCAGTATCCCCTCTGGGATATGTCAGCTTTATGCACTTAAACCCACCTCTTGGAGGCCTCAGTCTGAAAACCGGATCGACAAAACCTTCGGGCATACTGCCACCTGATGCGAATTCATTGGCAGCCTTTGCTATCTCTTCTTCAGTAACTAAATTCTTCAATCTCTTCGAACCCCTAGTGCCTCTCTTGATCATGAGGTCTTTGATCGTTTTCTCACCCACCTCTCCAAAGGCGATGTAATCTTTTACCTTATTTATCATTCCTCTCATCTGTGGTGTATCGGCAACCAATACACAGTTATTGAGAGCTGTCAATTTAAGCAGTTCAAAAGTCTTTGTTACTGCTGGCTTGGTACTCCGTATGCCACGTATCCTTACTAATGCGAGTCTAGTCATCATGCCCACCATCTTCATTCGGCCGGAGGCTTGATAGTACTCATGTTCTCAAGGGCGTACATTGTCGCCGCGGCCATATTGTAAACGTTTCCTTTCCCTCCATTTGTAGAACTCCATATATCATTTATTCCTGCAATGCCAAGAATCTTCTTAACCACATCATTAGCTGCCAGACCAAGACCTCTGGGAGCAGGTTTAAGTGTTACCTCTGTACTGCCTTCCTTTCCTGTTACTGACCTTCTTATAGAATGTCCGATCGAACATTTGCATTCCCAGCTACCACAACCCATAGGTATGGATGTTATGTTCTTCTTGGCATTCCGAACCGCATAATCAAGAGCAGGCTTAAGCTCCTCGCTCTTGCCCACTCCAAGGCCAACATGACCTTTCCTGTCTCCGATCACAGAAGTAACCCTGAATTTCATCCTTTTCCCTGAATCCGTCACTCTCTGAGTCCTGCTTATTTGAAGGGTCTCTGATTCAAGATCACTCAATAAAACATCGATGATCTCATGCTCTAGGATAATCTGCCCGGTATCTATCACTTCATCGATAGAATTGATCTCACCAGCTTTCACTTTTTTTCCGAGAGAGGTCTTGGGTTTCCAGTCCTCTCTGCTTACGGTCCTTACCTTCTCAGCCATGAATCATCACCATTATATTCCAATATTTCTCTTTGCTTCTTCAAAAGCATTCTTAATGTCTTCTGGAGGGCTGCTCAGCTTATCCGAAGGCACCATTTCTTCATCAAAATCTGATTTAAGTCCAGCATCCACTGCTCCTTTCAATGCGGCAAACAGCATGTTTCCCTTTGTTGCGGTATATCTGCCCATATCGAATATGAAGCTTTCAACTCCTTTTTCAGAAGCCAACCTGCCTGCATAAAGACCTGCTAGATAGGCTGTCCACGAATTCCTTTTCGACGGCCATCCAAACTTCTTCTTCAACTGTTCCCCATTAACAGTTAAAAGAATCCGGTCCCCCTTAGGATCAAACTCTACGAACTGTATGGTCACGTTCTTGTTGCTCTTTCTTACTACCATCCTGGGGAGGCCTGATTTCACCATTGCAAAGCGCTTCGAATAATCAGTCTTGCCTTCCCTTCTCCTTCGGAATCGGACTTTATGAGTGGGACTTTTAGCTCTTGTCATTTGGATTCACCTTTTTTGCTTACAGGTTTTTCCTGTTCTTTTGGAGGTTTCATCCCTTTCTTAGGTTTTTTCTTTATTTCCTTGTAATCCTCAGGTATGAAGCCATTCTCTTTCAGATTGGAGATCATAGCCTTCTTATTCTTGTATATACCACTTTTGATTCTCCGATATATATTTCTCTTTTCTTTAGAGGGGAGGACTCCTTCATCAATGAGTTTACCGAGTAATCGCCTCTGGGCCCTTACCTTCTCCATCCAACTTTCTTTGGCTGATTTACCGGATCTGCCTTTCCTGCTTCCTTCTGATCTGGTCTTTTTCGCAGTATTCTTCTTCCTTCCCCTGACCGGGAGCTTCTTGACGGTCCCTTTATTGATGAGCTCTTTAACATCTGATCTGGTGGCCATCTTTCCTACTTCGGATATCTCATCAGGATTTATCCAAATCCTGCCTCTTCCGACATCAAGCATATCTGCTGCGAGTCTTCTGACTGTCTCAACTGTCATCGAATTCACCTCGTGTCCTCTGCCTCTTTGGGCTCAGCCCCCTCTCCCGGAGCGGTCTTTTTGGATTTATGATACGAAGACCAAGGGATTTTGCTTTCTTGTCAATCTCCTCTCTTTTCTTCCTTCCAATAGATCCTGATATCCTTAAAACTGTCTCCTTGTCAAGATCTTCAAGCTGGTTCATATTGCAGATAAGCACCACATTCTTTCCGCCAGTTAATCCTCTTGTTGTTTTCGGATTCCTGTATCCTACATTCGGGGATGCGCCCATGAATGCCTTGCCCATTCTCTTCTTGTTATGAGTCCCTCTGGGTTTTCTCCAGCGCTTTTTGACCCTTACTTTAGCACTGGCATTTGGCACATTGAATTTCGGCTTTTTTCTTTTATTGTCCGTCATGATAATCACTTCTCGCTGATTATGTAGATACCATCCTGGAATATCCTCGGATCCTTCTTATGAATCCTGGTGACGGATATCAGATTGGCGGCAGTCTGACCGACCGCTTCCTTGTCCGGTCCGCAAATAGTGATTTCCTGACCATTCACATCAAGTGTTGTATTGTCACCCGCGATCCGAGTCTTTCTCGGATTCTTCTCTCCGAGGAAATTCTTGATAGATATGTCCTTCCCCTTTAGTTCCAGGGTGATTGGAAAGTGCGCATAAAGCATCTTCATCTTTTTCTCAAAGCCCTCAGTCACACCTTTAACCATATTTGCAATATGTGCCTTCACTGTATTCACATAAGCCAGATCTTTGCCAACAACATCTATAGAATTCCCCTCGACGTTCAATTCAACAGTCTTCCTAAAAGTCCTTGACAATTCTCCATTCGAACCTTTTATATTTATCGCAGGACCATCCACCGTCACAGTCACTTCTTCTGGAATATCAACCATCTAGAACACCTAATATACGTACGCGAGGAGCCTTCCTCCGATATTCAATTCCTCGGCATCTGAATTAGTCATCACTCCTCGTGGAGTCGAGACAATCAGAAGACCTACTCCAAAACCAGGTATATATCTCTGTTCCTTTTCCGCCCACTGGTTTCTCTTCACAGGCATACGGGGCTTGATCACACCACAATCATTTATCCGTCCTCCAAGGGTTACTCTATAATAGCCGCCCTTTTCATCAGCAATGTTCTCAAGGTATTTTCTTTTTCTCAGGACCTCAAGAACTTCCTTTATGAGTTTGGTGGATTTAACCGAGCAGACGTTCTGCCCAACCCTTTCATGCGTTTTTATTCTGTTCAGTGCATCAGCAAGATGATCCGTCATATTAACCACCATACTTCCTAAAGCCTATATCCTCTGCCAGTTCGCGGAAGCAACGCCTGCATACATATAATCGATATTTCCTTATCAAACCTCTGGAAGTGCCGCAGATACGGCATACTCTCTTCCCTTTGCCCTTCATCCTGTCAACAGTTGCAGTATTTTTTTTGGTCATGAGATTATCACCATCACTCCACGGCCACTCCGAAATTGTTTTTCATGAACTCCATACTCTCATTTTTCGAAATCTTGTGGTTGTTGCCGAGCTTCGAACTTTTCAATTTTCTCAACACGACCCTTCTCCCATTTCTCTTCATGCTTACGCACACGTCGAAACCGAACATACCAATCTCAGGATCATATTTTATCCCGGGGAAATCGATATATTCAGCGATTCCGAAGGAAAGATTGCCCTCTTTATCAAAGTTTTTGGCTTCTATCTTCTTCCTTTTCGCTATGAATGCTTTTTCAAGAATATTTGATGCTGCTTTCCCTCTCACAGTTACCTTAACTCCTATCGGTAATCCTTTTCTAAGCTTGAATACTGGATTCCTTGTCTTGGCCAATGTCTCCACAGGCTTCCTATCGCCTGCAAGACGGGATATGAGTTCTTTGGCGTATTCAAGCCTTTCGCCTGGAGCTCCAACACCAATATTCAGCGTTACTTTCTCCACAAGAAGCTCTCTCATGGGATTTTGCTCATTCATTCTTCTCCACCTCGAAATCATCACCCACGGCAAAAAGGTATTTCGCAACAGTGATGAACTCTGTTCCATCCGCTTCAACCCTGGCCTCGTTGGGTTTTATTCCTGATCTTCCTATAAGTTCTTTCAAGGTCACAATCTTCCCTGCATGTTTTCCTTCTATGATAAGGCATCGCGCCCCATTCTCCAATCTAACATGCCTTTGCAGTTTTCCATCAGGGAGAGAGGCAAGAATACTATCGCCTACACGAAGATGATTATCACCAAGCATGTTCCCCCCATCATGGAAAGTGATGTTCTGTCTTCCTCTTTTCACGGTATGTTTTCGATTGATTTTGAGGAGTTTTTCCTTTGCTTCCGTCTCTTCGATCTCAACAGGAACAAGCCTTCCTTTCCAATCCACTTTCATTCTGAAATGCTTTGCTTCCTTTGGTATCGATACCACATCCATCAAACCTACCGGATAATCCTTCTTGGTCCGGACTTTCCCATCAACAAGAACAGATCTTTCGTGGAGTATGATTCCTGCTTCCCTCGAATCATTGACTATTTTAAGAACATCTCTTAACAGCACCGTTAGGGGTATCGAATAGTTTGTCGAGTGGGGACCTGGTGCTGGCTTTATTATCCATTCATTTGCTTTTCTGTCCGAGATAGGCACGGCTTTTGGGGTTGCCAGCCTTTTCAGATGTGTGCTTCCTCCTCTTTTGCCCAAATAATCACCATTTAATCATTTTTTTCTGTTTTCGCAGATTCTTTTTCTTCCTGAGCTTTCATCTTTCCTGTCTTTTCTTTTTCCTGAATATTTTCTTCACTTATTTCCTGATCCTTCTCAACGTCGCCAGTGCTCTTCCGGCCCTCAGTGCTCTGCTGAGTTGCCTCTTCTGAAGGTTTCTCTTCATCTGGTTTCTTTGTCTCTTGAGCCTTTTGGAGCGGTATCCTGGGTTCTTGTTTCTCAACGTCGCCAGTGCTCTTCCGGCCCTCAGTGCTCTGCTGAGTTGCCTCTTCTGAAGGTTTTCCCTCCTTCGGTGGTTCCTGCAGTTCTTTTTTCTTTTCTAACTTCTTGAATGCTTCTTCTGAAAAGAGCTTTTCTCTCTCTTCCGTCTTCCCCAGGGAAGTCAATAGGAGATTGGAGGGCTCCAATGGCAGAGGAATCTCTTTCCCCCGAGCATTCGTCACGCTAACCCCCTCAACGTAAGCCTTTCGCCTGACAATGTTGAGGCTTGTTATTTTTCCTTCCTTGCCTGCTCCAGGACCTCGCATGACCCTCACTTTGTCATCCTTCCTGGCAAGCAGAGACCTTCTCTTATTATTGAGCTTGCCCTGGAGATACTTGGAAAGATGCATCCTAAGGTGATTCCGCTTCATATGATTTTTTTCATTATAATATTTTTTTCTTTCAGTATCCGGCTTCATACAAATCCCTCAAACAACACCTGATGCTATGGCTGAAACCTTCGGGAACCTCTCTGTTATCTCTCTTGCGACAACGCCCTTAATGTCTGTCCCTACTGGAAGGAAGTCATCTGTTACAACAACAGCGGCATTATCGCTGAATGAAACCCTCGTTCCATTAGGTCGTCTTATCTCCTTCTTCTGCCTTACTATAAGTGCTTTCACTTTCTTATTCATCATCTCTGGTTTTCCTTTCACCACAGAAGCCACCACGACATTACCTACCCCAGCCACAGGATTTCTTCTCCTGGTTCCTCTGACACCTACCGCTCCAATGATATTGAGAATCTTCGCCCCGCTATTATCGCTACAGACAAGATGTGTTCCGAGCGTCAATGTACGTGTTATATTCGCACTGATTGCTTTCATCTTTCTCACCCGTCTCTTTCGATGACCCTCATTATGACTGAGGATTTGGTCTTGCTTATTTTTCTGGTTTCACCCACTTCGACCAGATCACCTGCCTTAGCATTGACCTCAGGAGGATTGTGGACTGCCACATGGGATCTTTCCCTTGCCCATCTCCTGTATTTGGGGATGTATTGGATTCTATCCATCTCTATGATTGCAGTATCTCTGCTTTTGGTGCTGACGACTTGTCCCTGGAGACGTTCCCCACGAACCTTCAGACTCCGTTTCTTCTTCTCTCTATTCTGCGTCATAAATCTGACACCTTTTCATATTATTTTTCATTTGATTCCCCTTCACGGTCAAAATTTGGAGTGGAACCAATATTATACAAACATGGAATCTCTTGCAAAGAGCATGAGGTGTTCGCATGCCTTGGCCCCAATGAAGAGCCTTGAGTGTACCTATAAGCAGGCGTAAGAAAGAATTTAGATACAAAAGTTTTAAAATGCACCCCTGATTAGGTAACACTTCAAATTTTTTCTACGCCGTTGATTTTCTCTTCTACGACGTTCCT
>CAYVTJ010000043.1:0-8943 GCA_964454475.1 Microcaldota archaeon
ATAGTTTTGAGGCAAAGAATCAGCGTGAGCAGGGTTGAAACTGGCGAGGTTAAGTAATCAGATTCAGCATTGCGAATATCGAAGTATCCAAAAAACAGAAAAAGATGAAAGATCAATCCTGATAGAATATATCATCCATCGGATGGCGGTAGAGCGGTTGCTTGTTCCTCTTTTGATCGAGTGAATGGCCAATCATGCCAATGGATCTTGCCAGCACGAATATTCCATTCAAGGTTCCTATCTCAAGAATCTCATCCATCTCTTCCTTAGAGAACTCTCCAGAACTCGCCATCAGATCGACAAAAAGGATTCCAATACATCCATCCACATTAAGGATGAGATTATTAGCCTTTTGGAGAGTGTACCTCTCCACCCCGAGAGCATAGTCAAGATACCTGGTTGATGGAAAATTCTCTTTCGCATACTCCTTCAGAAGTTCCACCCTCTTGTCAGGATTCCTTGCACTCTTTATCCTATGTCCGATTCCTGGTATTCTGATTCCTTTCTTTTTCATAGATTCAACGAATTCATCTGGAGCGAGCCCTCTGTCGCAGGCATCCCTGAAGTAGTATGCAGCGCCATCGATAGCTCCGCCAAACCTTGGTCCGACCGTCAGGAGACCTGATGCGAGGCATGAGACCAGATCCTTGCCTGCCCTGGATGCAACAATTGCATTGTGCGCCCCTGAAACGCATGGTCCATGATCTGCTGCTATCACAAGGCATCTTTCGATGAAACCTCCGGCATAATCGGGAAGCTTCTTCCTAAACCAAAGTAGCGAGATCACATCTCCGATTCCATAGCCCTTTCCTGCCACTTCGGATATTGGAACTCCTGCATAGGTGGGCTCCTCTCCGCTATCATTGCATATCGTTGATAGAAAGCTTGTTGGTTTCCTGACCATCCCTGCTTTCACGGCATCCCTATAATCCAATGGCAAATCGGGAGGCTTGGCATCCTCTGCAGGAACGATGATTCCTTTATCGACGAGTTGCTCATATGTATTCTTGATTGCACTGGAAAGCCCTTCGAAAGAATCGGGAACAATGGCACCAGCTTCCTTCAAGGTTTTGTTCTTCGCCTGCGCACTCTCTTCTTCCTTTCCGCTCTTCGCCCCTGCATGACCGAATTGGACTTCGGTGGGGAAGATTGATGCGCAGGTTCCGCTTACCCAGGCGACAAGAGGTTTTTTGAGCCTGCTATCACGGATAGCTTCCGCTATCTCATATTCCTCTCTTCCGCCCAGTTCTCCGAGAACCACATTCATCTTGATCTGCGGAATCTCCTCATAACGAAGAAGATGCTCGAGAAGGGTCGAACCTGGATATGCATCACCGCCGATCGCGACCCCTTCATAAAGTCCATCGCTTGTCCTGGACAATATGTTATACATCTCATTAGACAGACCTCCTGATTTAGAGACAAAACCCACGGATCCTGGCCTGTGGAGTTTGCTGGATATTATATTGTCGACTGTCCCTGCAGTATTCCCTATTTTGAATCCTCCTGCCTGAACGCCGCCCACCGTGGCAGGACCGATTATGAATTTACCTTTTTTCTTGGATAGAGAAATCAACTTCTTGATGTCATTTTCAGGAACCCCTTCAGCGATTATCACGACTGTTCTTATAGAATCGGTCTGCAATGCCCTCCTACTGGAATCGAAAGCACTCCTAAACGATGCGAAGTTGATTAACACATCCGCTTCAGGATGGTTGTTTGAACCCTCCTCAATGCTTCCATAGATTGGAATCATGATCTCCCTATCTCCAAAGAATGCCTTATGGTATCCACCTTTGGAACCTGGTGAAATAAGACCTGAAACTGATGGCCTCTCCCTTCTGCATATATGATCGAAGTCAAGCATTCTCTGGACAGGATTGGCCTTGAAGTTGTAGATCAGGGCCTTAGTCTCTTTTGAGAAAAGACGTGCATTCATATCATTCACCTCTTATATAATCGATAGCCATCGGAACAATGGTCGTCATGGTCGATTCCGGACCGAATACCTCTACTGGTACGCCCAATTCATTGCCAAGGTCCCTCATCAGACCAAGGCCTTTCCGATAGTTGGGGCCCCCTCTTCTGACATATATCCTCATTCTTGCCTGGATCAGTTCTTCCTTGTAGTCCTTTAGAGCCTTGATTATGCCCTTGAAGGTCTTTGCCACATCTGTGAAATTGGCTATGCCCCCTCCGATGAGAAGGGCTCTTGGTCTTCCATCAGGCTCACGAGTCGCAAGATCGATCACTGTTTTTGCATACTGATAAGTCTCTTCTTCATTAGGATTTCCGCTGTATTCCCCATAATTGCCAAGTTCTTCTCCGAATCCCATATCAACGACGGTATCGGTATATATTACACTCGCACCGCCTCCTGCAACCATGGTCCATATCCTCCCTTTGGGATTCAGGATCGTCAGCTTCAGTGAAGCTCCAGTCTTCTCATCCATTTCCTTGACAAGCCTTTCCTCAGGATAAAGCTTCCGTCCGAAGGGCTGGGGGAAAATCACGTTTCCCCACTTCTTCATATTCTTAAACGATGCGGTATCATCAAGTTCACCGCGCATGTCAAGCGGTAATGGGCGTCCATTGATATCAAAGGTAAGGGGATTCATCTCAAGGAAACTTAGATCATAATCGATGAAAAAATCGTGGCATTTCTCAAGGTACTCTTTAATTTTTCCTTTCTTCTCATCCGGCAATCCGGATAGGAGAGATTCCAGGTCCATATCACAACCATCATCTATTCCTATATCCAGGGTTCTCATGCCATCCCAGGCATCTTCGATATCCACCCCTCCAGTATCAGAAAAATTGACCCTGCTGCCATCCCTAGTTGATATTATGGAAAGGTAATACTCAGAGTCATGAGGGATAAAAGGCTCGATTATAAAGTGGGTCATCGGTCCTTTCACACCATTGACTTCGACCTCTTTCCCAAGCCGTTCCTCTATGAATTTTTTTGCCTGGTCAAAGCCGGCATCGAGAAGAACGAGATTGTTCTTCCCTCTCTTTCCAAAGAGCATATCCGGTTTCACCACCAACCGCATTTCCCTAAGCCATGGATTTCCGGCCGCCAGCTTTTCCATTTCGGTACCGATGGTAACTTGCACAGATCGGTTCTCCTTTCCAAGGAATCTGGAAAACAACCTCTTCGAGTCGAATTCACGAATCTTTCTTCTTGCCATCCTTGCTCACCACATTTACATGTTGCCGATTATCTCATTCCCAAACTCAGAACAACTAAGCAGTGTAGCTCCATTTATCTGCCTCTCAAGATCATAGGTGACTCTTTTCGATTCTATTGTCCTTTCAAGCCCATCCTCTATAAGCTTCGAGGCCCCGCCCCATCCCAAATAATGAAGCATCATGGAAGCCGACAACAGGAGAGAGGAAGGATTGACCTTGTTTGCACCTGCATGCTTAGGGGCAGTGCCATGGGTCGCTTCGAAGAGTGCAACCTTGGTCGTGTAATTTATGTTGGCTCCTGGTGCCATGCCAAGCCCTCCAACCTGGGCCGCTGCGGCATCGGAAATATAGTCTCCGTTAAGATTTGGAGTGGCGATCACTTCATATTCATCAGGACGAAGCAGAATCTGTTGGAACATAGCATCAGCGATCCGGTCCTTGATCATTATCTTTCCATCCGGGACTACCCCCTCATACTTCTCATAGACCTCTGCCTCAGTCACGGTTTTATCAGCAAATCTTTCTCTGGCAACCTCATAACCCCATTCCATAAACGCTCCTTCGGTGAATTTCATTATGTTTCCCTTATGGACCAAGGTTACCGACTTTCTGTCGTTGTCAATAGCATATTGAATGGCTGATGAAACCAGTCTCTTGGTACCTTCGATCGAGATGGGTTTGACTCCTATGCCTGAATCTTCCCTGATCTCCCTGCCCATCTCATTTTTCAGGAAATCAATCGCCTTTCTGGCCTCCGGGGTGCCTTCCTTCCACTCTATCCCTGCATAGACATCTTCGGTGTTTTCCCTAAAAACGACAATATCGAGTTTGTCTGGTTCTTTCACCGGTGCCGGTGTTCCTTTGAACCATCGGACAGGCCTTACGCAAGCATAGAGATCCATAACCTGCCTCATGGTTACATTGAGACTCCTTATCCCGCCACCAACAGGCGTTGTCAACGGTCCTTTTATCGCTACCAGGTAATCCTTTATAGTATCGATCGTTTCCTGCGGGAGGTATTCTCCCTTCATCTCCTTCGCTTCCGCACCTGCGAACAGCTTCTTCCAATGAATCTTTCTTCGACCGTCATAGGCTTTTTCCACTGCCGCATCAACGACCTTTCTGACGATAGGGGAGATATCTACGCCCACTCCATCCCCTTCTATGTAGGGAATGATGGGATTCTCTGGAACAATCAGCCTGCCTTCCTCTGTCCTTACTCTTTCTCCTGAATCCTCCATAACATATCCACCTCTTTCTTCCTTTTCAACTATCCGATTCTCGTTTTTTATATAATTTATCTTTCCCCCTGCAAGCAGTATGTTCTTGGATCTTTTTGAAAGATCCACCAGGCATTTGAAATCAAAACCCTTGGTCTGATCTGTAACGGTCACTTGGCCGGATTCCACCCCTCCCTGGAGCGAATCAAGAACAAGAATATCTCCCTTCTCTATCCTGTCATAGGCGGAAGGATCGGCAAAGGTAAGGGGAATTATTCCGAAATTGACCAGATTGCTCTTGTGTATTCTGGCCCAGCTTTTTGCTATCACGGCTTTCACGCCCAGATGCAACGGGGCTATGGCTGCGTGTTCCCTGCTCGATCCCTGGCCATAATTCTCGCCACCGATGATTATGCCTCCGCCTTTTTCTTTGGCTCTTTTTGGGAATTCCTTATCAACCTGTGAGAATACGAATTCAGAGATCGCAGGGATATTGCTTCTAAGAGGAAGAATCTGTGCCCCGGCAGGCATGATGTGATCCGTAGTTATATTGTCACCCACCTTCATCAGAACCTCTTTCGATATTTGATCATTCATCGGAGTCATGTCGGGAAGAGGCTTTATATTCGGCCCTCGCACCACTTCCACAGAGGAACCGTCTTTGGGAGGGACTACGATCATGCTGTCATCAATGATTGGTTTCCCGTATTCCACATCCGGGGGATGGCCTAAGTTGACAGGATTAGTGAATTCGCCATTGAGCACAATCGCCACAGCGGTCTCGGGACTGCATAGGTATGTATCGGCATCCTTTGTCCCGCATCTTCCTTTGAAATTCCTGTTGAATGTTCTGACTGTCACTCCACCGCTTCTTGGCGCCTGCCCCATTCCGATACAAGGGCCGCACGCTGATTCTAGAATTCTCGCCCCGGCAGCGATGAGGTCTGCCAGTGCGCCATTCCTGGCAATCATGGAATAAACCTGCCTGGATCCGGGAAGGACGCAGAATGAAATATTTGGATGGACCTTCCTCCCTCTCAATGTCTTTGCCACTACCATAAGGTCGCGGAATGAGGAATTCGTGCATGAACCTACGATGACTTGGTTGACCTTGGTGCCTTCCAATTCCCTCACAGTCGATACGTTTCCAGGACTGAATGGTTTGGATACCAAAGGTTCCAGCTTAGTAAGATCTATTTCGATTATCTCATCAAAATCCGATTCTGAATCCGCCTTCAATTCAACCCACTGGTCCGCTCTTTCCTGTGATTCAAGATAGTCTCTTGTCACATCGTCAGAAGGGAAAATCGATGTCGTAGCGCCCAATTCAGTACCCATGTTGGTGATTGTCGCTCTTTCGGGAACGCTCAATGAACTGACACCGTCTCCGAAATATTCAAAGACCTTTCCGACTCCTCCTTTGACGTCCAGCCTCCTGAGGAGCTCGAGTATCACATCCTTTGCAGATACCCATGGAGCTAGCCTCCCTCTGAGTCTTACCCCCACCACTTTCGGCGTCTTGAGATAAAAAATTCCTCCCCCCATCGCAACCGCGACATCCAGTCCGCCAGCACCAATGGCAATGGAGCCAACCCCGCCTGCTGTGGGGGTGTGGGAATCGGATCCCAAGAGTGTCCGTCCCGGCCTGGCGAATCTCTCGAGATGGACCTGATGGCATATTCCATTGCCAGCTCTCGAAAACCTGATCCCGTGTTTTGCAGCAACACTCTTTAGATAATCATGATCATCAGCATTCTTGAAGTCCGTCTGAAGCATATTGTGATCCACATAAGAGATGGAAAGCTCGGTATTGACCTTGGGGACTCCCATCGCCTCGAATTCAAGGTATGCCATTGTTCCTGTGGCATCCTGAGTCAGTGTCTGATCGATTTTGATGCCGATCTCTTCGCCAGTCTCATACTCACCTTCCACTATATGCTGTTCAAGGATTTTTCCTGTAACGCTTGCCATTGCACCACTCCTTTGATTTGATTTTTTTCAAATTCGAAATTAGAAAATTAATACATGAATAGGTTTTATAAAATTTGACATTAGTTTAACTCCTATTCGACAATAAGCGTAAGATAAAAGAGCGGTCCTATGCCATAAAGCATTTAAGAACATTCAGATAGAGTTTCTAAAAGTGAGCATATGCAAGAATCACTTCGGAAAGAAAAGAATGGGCAAAGCTCGAAGAAAGGACTTCAGCGGGATGAGAAACAGATTTGGAAAAAAGCACCACTCCTGGGGGACCTGTCAGAAAATGACCTGGCACAAGGCTTCTTTGGTGACTTCGAAACAAATTGGGAATGTCTGAAATCCCATGTGCTCAACTCTTCTGACATGAATTTCCCGACAAGACAGCTTTTCCTTACCTCGATGGTAAAATCATTGGAAGAGAATCTTGATAAGGAGGAATCAGGAAATAAATCCCAGATATTTGAAAGAGGGGTAGCCTTATTGGCGGTCTCATGGATACATAACTCGCAGATCCTTGATGAACATGGAGAACACATCCCTCTTTCCATGCCTGATGATTTCACCTGTATGGCGGCTGGTTTCACCAAATCGCTATATAATGCATATGATGAGCTGAAGCCTGAAATCGAATTTAGGACAAGGTTGGCGCTTTCAAACCTTCCGATGAAAGAGCCTTACTCCTTCTCTATGATCTGTAATTGGAGGTTCTCGCCCTTTGATTTTGATGGAATGGAAAAACCGGGCGTATTCGACAGTATTCACGATCTCAATGTGATAAGATTCAATCTTGCCAACGAGCTCAATCTGGATTATTCCAATAAATATGATGGCGACCCCTTCAGGTTCACACGCAGAGGTGCGGTGATCGCTCTTGCCATGAATTCCTATGCAGGAGCTGTCGCAATATCTGATCTGAAAGAGACCTGCATCGAAAGACGTGGAGAAAGCGAAAAATACGAATTTTGGAATCAAAAGGGGCTTGATCCAAAGGATCCAAATGGATTATGTCTCAAAGGGGGTGATCCCTTTGGACAAAATCTGCTGAATCGCTCATTCCTGGAATCAAGAAGGTTTGCATATCCCTGACAGGAAAGCTCAAAAGCATTAATATTATTCCCATCCAAACAATCCCATGGAGGAAATAAAACCTCTCAGAATACTCTTTGCCATAATCTTCGCCCTGTGTGTTCTAATGCTGGAATTGCCGGTCGGAGAGGATGCACATACAGTACTCTGGATAACCGTACTTGTGGGGACCTTATGGTTCACTGAAGCCATGCCCCTGCATGTTACAGGCCTTTTGGGGACTTTCCTGCTTATAGTCTTTTCTTCCGTATCAACAAAAGAAGCATTTCATCCTTATTTCAGTCCTACGATAGTCCTTTTCTTCGGCGGTTTTATCCTGGCTCGTGCGATGCAGAAACATGGTCTTGACAAACAGATTGCAACCGGTTTTTGCTCCGGATTTGGAACCAAACCCACATCATTCCTTCTGGGCATAATGATAATAACCGCTTTCCTCTCAATGTGGATCAGCAATACTGCATCTACTGCGATCATGCTTCCGATAGTCCTTTTCACGCTTTCCAAATCCAAGCTGAAGCCTTTCCAATCCAATTATGCCAAAGCAGTGGTTTTGGGGGTGGCATTCGCAGCCACGATAGGAGGAATCGCAACGATCGTAGGCACGCCTCCCAATGGAATAGCTGTCGCAAACCTGGCAGAACAGGGCATAGATGTCACTTTCATAGAATGGATGTACCTTACGCTTCCTTTCGTTATCGTCTTCCTGCCCATCGCATGGTATATACTGACAAAGGTCTATCCTCCTGAGATAAAAAAGATATCAATGGCGCAAAAGGGGGGAGAATGGACTGATGAACATAAAAAGGTCCTTGCTATCGGCGGTATCACTATGTTTCTGTGGATAACATCTTTCCTGCATGGCATCCCGGATTCAACTGTCGCTCTCATACCTCTCCTGCTCCTCTATCTCCTCGGATTGCTCGATACCAGGGATGTTTCAAAGATAAATTGGGCGGTGCTCCTCCTCTTTGGAAGCGGTCTCAGTCTTGGTGCTGCAATAGATTCCAGCAGCCTCTCTGGCTATCTTGGGGCTATTCTTGGCGGGTTGGTCGCTGGCCAATCCCTGTTTATGCTGTTCCTTTCAGTGATTGTCTTTGCTGTTATAATGACATTATCTGCAAGTAATACCGCGACCGCTGCCCTGATAGTCCCTGTGGTAATTCCGCTGGCAGCAATCACTGGAGCAGGCATAGAAGAGCTCGCTGTAATCGCGGCTATGGGAACCTCTCTCGATTTCCTGGTTCCTGTTGGCACCCCGCCCTCAGCGATAGCATACTCATCAGGATTCATCAAAGTCTCTGATATGCTGAAGGCAGGGGTATTTATAACCATAGCAGGCGTGATTCTGCTTGCGATCATGGCATGGTTGTTATGGTGAATGGGAATGGAGGACAAGTCCTTCCACTTTCCGTATCAATTTAAAATTTTCCCGTAGAATCATAGTTGTCGACTGCAGGAGCCTTGG
>CAYVTJ010000044.1:0-8872 GCA_964454475.1 Microcaldota archaeon
CAATTAATGCTGTGCTACCTATTGTGAAGGTTACGTTCTGTTTTTTCATTTTATCCTCAAAAAAGATAAAACAGACAACCTTCTTTATTCTAATCTGGCGAAGTCAAGTTTTGATTCTGATACGGGGTGCTGACATTCATATAACCTGAGGCCAAGATGCTCAGCGAAAAGAGCGGGTCCTGATTTCAGGGGAATTTTTAGGGGCAAAACTCTATTTAAAAACATTTCTGAGCTATTATAACCCATGGGCTCAGAACTCAGAGTCGGAGATATAATGACCAAGGAGGTCACAACAGTACCTGTTGGAGAGACGCTTTCAGATGTCGCAAAGCTCATGAAGAAGCATGAGATCGGCTCTGTGATTGTTGTCGATGCGAAATCAGGAAAGCATGCCAAAGGTATAATCACAGAAAGAGATATCATACATAAAATCCTGGCAAGGAAAAAAGATCCTTATGGGATAAAAGTAGAGAAGATAATGACCTCGCCACTAAGAGTGGTGAGGCCCGAGACTACGATAGAGGATGCCGCCAAGGCAATGAGGGAGAATGGAATAAAGAGGCTTCCGGTTGTTAATGATGAGAATGAATTGGTGGGGATTCTCAGTGAGGGGGATATTATGCGAATATTCCCTGTTGTCGTGGATCTCATAGAAGAGAAGGCTTCACTATGACTCATGCTCACCTGTGCATGGATGGCCGCCCGAGCAATAAGCCATGAAGGAAACGCCGCATTCGGCAGGTCAACAGTGCACAGGACATATATCTCCAGCTCATTCTGCCCGTGGTAATTAAAGTGGGAGCAAAAAGGATAACAAGAATTGAAAGAAGAATCCACAGGCTACTTCGAAAGATAAGAAGTAGTGTGATTTTCGTAGAAGGAAGGAAGGACAGGGATTCCATGAGAAAGCTCGGATGCGAAAGAATACTGACTATTTCAGGGAACCTCAGGAAGTCATGCGAAGCAATCGGAGAAGATGTTGACGAGGTCGTGGTGTTGACAGATCTCGATAGAAGAGGAAACGAACTCGCACGGCTCGCAAAGGATGAGCTGGAGAGGTATTCGATCCGGGCAGAAGTGGAAATCAGAAAAGAGATTGCTGGTATCCTTGATCTGAGATATTTTGAGAATACGAGCAGAAGATATGAGAAATTTATGGAAGAGAATGGTGATTTATATGGCTAAGACGTACATTGATACAGTTAAATATCTAATTTATACGAATGTCGAAATAGGCGGCCTTGTGGAGAAGCCTGATGTGGTGGGGGCGATCTTCGGCCAGACTGAAGGTCTTCTAGGAGATGATCTGGACCTTCGGGATCTGCAGAAGAACGGCAGGATAGGGAGGATAGAAGTCGACCTTAAAGGGAAAGACGGGACGACCACTGGAACAATCAAAATACCAAGCAGCCTTGACATGATAGAGACCAGCATAATAGCCGCTGCTCTCGAGACTGTTGATAGGGTTGGACCTTGTGAGGCGAAGCTGAAGGTGATAAAAATTGAAGATACCCGAAATCTCAAGAGGAAAGTGCTTGTGGATCGCGCCAAGAATCTCCTGCGTAATATGCTGAACACCGAAATCCCTGAAAGCAGGGAGATATCTGAGATGGTAAGAGATGAGGTGAAAACCGCGGAGATATCGGCATATGGCCCTGAGAAACTACCAATGGGACCTGGTGTAGAGAAAAGCAATGAAGTCATATTTGTGGAGGGGCGTGCAGATGTTATCAATCTGCTCAAGAACGATATCGATAATTGCATTGCCATACAGGGTGCCAGGGTGACAAAGAGTATAATCCAGATATCCAAGAGGAAGGAAGTGACGCTGTTCCTGGATGGTGATCGAGGTGGTGATATCATCTTGAATGAGCTTTCCCATGGAGGGGCTGATATAGACTTTGTGGCCAGAGCCCCTACTGGCATGGAAGTGGAAGAACTGACCAGGAAGGAGATAATCAAATGCTTGAGGAACAAAATCCCTTATGAGCAGCAGCAATCATCAGCAAATGAGAAGAAAGATAATCGGCAGGAGGACAAGTACGGTCCTAAAAGGAAGGAAAAGCCCCAGAAGAACGAACCAAAGAAAAAAGAGGAGCTGCCCAGGAAGAAGCAGAAGAAAGCACCCTCAAAAGAGAAGAAGGAGGAGAGAGAACCGCCTTCGCCTGTGGGGAAGGATAACCTCATGGATGAGCTCGAATCCCTCTCAAACAGCCTCAGGGCAAGGTTCTATAACAGCAAATTCGAGAGAATCCTCGAGGTGCCGGTCCGCGATGTGATTAAAAGTCTTTCTGAGAACAAGGATGTGAAGGCTATTGTTTTTGATGGGATTATCACTCAACGCCTTGTGGATCTGGCCGCCAAGCAGGGGGTTGGCACACTCGTAGGTATAAAAATAGGAAATGTAAATAAAACACCTGAAGGAATTGAAATCATAACAAAAAAGAAATAGATTTCAGGCAATGGCCTGATGATCTTTTCTAGGTTTCTTTTCTTTTTCCGGGATAGAACTTACAACCTCATCTATTTTCTTTTCTATTCCCTCAACATGCCTTTGAGGATTGATTATTGTCCTGACAGCATGAATCAGGCCATTCCTTGGGTGGCTGACTTCCCATTCCGCTCTCTCAATATGAGGCGTTTCAACCAATGCTTTTCGATTGCCTACCTTGAGGCAAACTTCATGGCAAAGCGAACCTGTATCCGAATTCTGCCAAACCTCTCTTACTGGCTTCAGAGATACTGTGAATAGAACCCTTCCATGATTGTTCTCAAAGATTTTCTCAAGTGTATAACAATCTCCGATCTTCGATTCAGTAAATCCCTTATGCCTTAGCAATGATCTGAGCCGAACCAAATCCCGCCCGCTCCTGCATTCAGGCCTCCGTTCACGCATGCCTATTTTAATCAAAAACATCACCAAAAGAAGGATGATGATGCTTTAATATAATATTTATTGAGGAAAAAATTCCAATCAGAATTAAAGAAGACTACTCTCCGATAATCTTGACAAGCACCCTCTTCTTTCTTTGTCCATCGAATTCAGCATAGAAGACTTGTTCCCATGTCCCAAAATCCAGCTTGCCCTTTGTAATGGGAAGCACCACCTGATGCCCCATCATCTGCCGCCAGATGTGGGCAGCGGCATTATCCTCCCCCTCATTGTGATCATAATCGTCTTCATAGGGGACTAATCTCTCAAGGGTCCTGAAATAATCCTGCTTCAGGCCATCCTCATCATCGTTGACAATGACTGCAGAGGTTATATGCATGGGATTGACCAGAACAAAGCCTTCCTTTACTCCGGAGCGATCCACAATTTCCTGTACTCTTTCAGTTATCCTGATGAACTGAATCCGCTCATCTGTCTCGAAAGAGAGATATTCTGTCTTGCTTTTCATAGAAAGCAGAATTATGAGTCTTTTTATAAATATTTATTGGCAAAGAACCAGATGGACGTAATTATTCACACACTCATATAATAGTGATGCTGATGGCAAGAATCTATATAGAGACATATGGCTGTACATTGAATCAAGCCGATACGGATATCATGACAGGATTGCTGAACGCAGAGGGCCATATCATCGAATCTGACGAGAAAAGGTCAGACATCATAATCCTCAACACCTGCACGGTCAAGGGAGCAACCGAAAGCAGGATCTTCGAAAGGATAAAAAACCTGGCCAATGGAGGCAAACCTGTGGTCATAGCAGGATGTCTTGTTGTGAACAAACAACGAATAAAAGAAACACTCCCCCATGCCGTCCTTCTCTGGCCATCCGCCATCTCGAAAATAACAGACGCGATCGCTATGGCAAAGAAGAGCATACCCTGCGAAATAAAAGGAAAGAAACAGGATTATTACATCAGGAATTTCACTGCTCCGATATTGAGGATGCCAATTGGTGAAGGATGTACTGGCAATTGCCATTTCTGCCAGACAAGACATGCCAGGCCCATCCTGAAAAGTTATCCTCCTAGAACTATACTGGAATGGGCAAAAAGAGGGATCGACAAAGGAGCGAAAGAGATACAGGTGACCTCCATGGACTGCGGATGTTATGGGGCGGACCATCCAGACAACAGCCGGACTGATATAATCGGTCTTTTGCATAGGCTCTGCAGTATCGAAGGCGATTTCAGGATAAGATTGGGCATGACCAATCCAGAGCATATAGTCCGCAGGGAAAATGATCTCTTCGAAGTGTTGAAGAGAAAGAAGATGTTCTCCTTTCTTCATGCTCCGGTCCAAAGCGGAAGTGACAAGGTCTGTGATCAAATGAATAGGAAGCATTCAGCATCGGATTTCGAAGGGATGGCAATACGTGCGAGAAAGAATATTCCCGACATCACCATAGCAACCGATCTGATTGTCGGATATCCGAAAGAGAGTGAAGAGGATTTCAAGGATACGAAAAGGATGCTTCTCAAGGTACGGCCCGACGTAGTGAATGTCTCAAAATTCAGCGCAAGACCAGGCACTAAAGCAAAGGAGATGAAAAAGATTCCGAGTGAAGAGGTGAAAAGAAGAAGCACAGAAATCTCAGAACTCCTTCGGAAAATGCGCATAGAAAATAACAAAGGTTTCATCGGGAAGACGATGAAGGTCATTGTCACAGAAAAAAGAAAGAAAGGATACACCGGAAGAGCGGAGAACTATAAGCAGGTCGCTATCCGTGATTATTCCGGAGAATTGGGAAGATGGGCAATGGTTGATATCGATGATGCCTCTCATAGTGCCATCATAGGAAACCTTAAGAAGCAGAATCAACGGTAAAGTCTTATATCAACGGTCGCTGGGTACGTATTATCTCCATCGTCCACAGTGGCAAGCCGCCTCATCTGTACAACCTCTGTACAATCACTCGGAGGCTCTTTCCCTATTTGAACGGATTTTCCAGATGGAATATAAGTTATCTCGAAATAAGCATCATAAGGTGTGGAAAGACTTTCTTTTAGCTCCTGGCTACTCATATCCTCGGCGCAATCTATAAGCCTTGGATCGATCGATGATCCATAGCCTGATTTTGACAAACCCAACCTGTCGATGGAATCGCAATCTTCAGATGATCCAGAATAATGAGGAGATGCAAAAATCATATCCGAAACCCGTATCGTCTCCTTTCCTATATCACTGTCTTGAAAATCCAGATACGATCTCACACTATGCCAGTACCCTAGAAGGGCCATAAGCGCAAGCACGAAAACGATGGACGCGACAATTGCATCGAAACTGAAATATTGTCCTCTCATTGATATCAACTCTCTCTTATTGTAAGATTCTCTCCGTCATTGGAGAGCGTTATTCCAGAGCATCCCGAACTGTTTAGGTAGTGAATGGCTTCACCGTTCCTCGTTTCCTTTATTATGCATTGATTATCGGGGACATAGGAGTACTCATAGACGGGAATCGGATAGCTCCTGCTGAAATTCCCATAGCTCCCTGGCCATTCCATTATGATATTATAGCTTGATTCAGGTTGGAAATAAATCTTAAAAGGCTGTCCTGTATTGGATGCAGCCAGGAAAAGCACCCTAGGAAAGCTGTAATTGTATGTGAAACCTTTTCCTGCTTTCACAGAAAGGGACATGACATTGGCGAAATCCTGGCCTTTCTCCTTTGCTATTGCATTCTCCCTTGCCGGAATCTCTGTTTTCTGGATATGATTCACAATCAGGAATGCACCGATTGCGATGAAAATGAACACCACTGTGTAGAGAAGAAACTCTGTTGCGACCTGTCCTTTAGTCCTCTTCAAAAACTCCCACCTCTGCTTCCACTTCTCCATCAGAATTCTCGACTATCCCTATCTCGAACTGAACAAGCCCTCCTCTTTCGCCTCCTCTCAAAAGGTCGATATTATCAGCATTCGCGAAAAAAGGAGCTGCTGCTTCATAGCTCCCTTTTGAGGTCTTGACTGCCACCACAACTTCGTTATTCTTTATGGAAAGGCTATCGGTATTGGAAGGCAGGTTCATCAAGACCATCCTCTTCGCTCCAGGCCCTTGACTGTGGACCACATTAATCGAATCCGCCAGGGATCTGGCAGTAGCATCAGCCTGGGCTATTGAAGTATCCTCATAGCCCACCATGGTAAGGGAAAGCAACAGGAATACAACAGGTATGGTGAAGGCAAGGACTATTCCGATCGTGATCAGCAATTCCATAGATGCCTGTCCTCTCATTGCTCACACCTCCCATCATTAGGACAATAGATACTATTGAGCCCGTAATCGCTCGCTGTCTCTTTTGTTAATGTAAATATTCCTGTTATGGGTTCTTCAGTGCAGTGCTCGAGCCTCTTGCATCCAGGCATCCCTCTCACCCCGTGCCCTGACTGACCTGAAAACAATTCCCTGTCCAATCGGCTGTCTAGGGAATAAGACTCATCATTAGCATACTTTCCTATGACGAAGGTCTCAATTCCGTATTCTTCATGGGAGCGATCATATGAATCAGAAAGAAGCCTCTGGAGATATGAAGGCGCTTCAGGGCTTAATGCATAATACCCGCACATTATATGATCTCTCATATCCTCGATATCATAGATGCTTCCTCCTGAGAGTTTTAAATCCTTGTCATCATGGACAGCTTCTACTGAATGTGGGTTTGTGAACATTACACACTCCTTGGTGGTGCCAGGATCTCCTATCAGGGGATCAAAGACAGGGCAATCTGGAGCATCGGAAATCTGGAAATCTTCTGCTTCTATGAATGGTTTGAGCGTGCACTCGCCTGAACCGCAATCAAACGATTCCACATCGCAAAGCTCTCCTGAATGCCTCACTGGATTGAATGTTTCCTCTTCATTAGTGAAATCATTGCACGATGTGCCATCTTCTGGCGCGCTTGTTACTATGTAAGCACCGAACTGCTGGAGGGGATCTGCACTCTCAAGTTCCTTGAAATCGCCCACCAAAATAAATCTATGCCTGATGCTCTCATCGATCGAATCTGCAGAGGATGCAGGAACAAGATATCCATAGAACCATCCCTGACCTCCATGGACACTATACCCGCTAATCTTGTTTGCGGATGTAACCGGTTTAGGGTCTTCAGGGAAGAAAAACATCCTATATGCTATCTGTCGGTTGGATGTCTTCTCTGCGCTCTCCCTGGCTATTGCAGGATCCACAAAACCCACGATACTGAGTTCGTCTTCAATGAGATAATCTCTTGTCACGCTTGCCTTTCCTCCTTCATCGCTCATGGAAAGGTGCATAACAAACGAATAATTCAGAGTCTCATAATCGCTTTGGGAAAGATTGAAATGTGTTATGCTATACTCATCAATGCTTATCCCTACGGAAAGCAGGGATGCATTAAGACTTTCAACCCACTGATTCATCGATGAATCCTCGGCAGAAATGCCGCCACCATGAGTAAAATAAGAGCTATTCGCAGAGCCATTTATCAGCAATTGTGCCATGGCGCCCCGAATATTGTCAACCTCACCATCCCCGGATTCCTTGACAGGGGCGTAGATGGAATGATTATTAAGCCGGAAAAGGGAACGTTCCATTATCCTGTTGGATACATTCCTGATCTTCTCATCAGTAATCTGGGAAACTGCCAGTTCCACTGTGGATTCCTTGTAGAACTCGGAATAGCCTCTTTCCGATGCCTCGATCCCCTTTACCCATATTGAAACGGAAAGAAGAATGTATGTGAGTATCAGGAAAACGGTCACAACAAATAAAAATCCTTTTTTGTCTCTCAATTGCTCACCTACACGAATATCGAAATCCTCACCAGACGGGCATCTATCCCGGGAATCTGGGGTTTTACTCCTGAGGGGTCCTGATTAAGCGAATCGCTGCAGGTTATGATGGTCCCATTCATCCCACAGCTCCTATACCAATAGGGAGATTTATCATCCATCCCCTCGAGGGACGAGTAGCCGAAGCTTATCATCTGGGATGTAACATCAATCTTTTGACCTCTCCCCCTGTGTTCCTCGCCTGGGGCTAGCCGGGTATCGTAGACAGTATTCCAGCTATCTCCTTGATCATCACTCACTTCAAATGCATATCCGAACTGACCAGGAATCATCTCTCCCACGATATCTGTCACAATCTCTTGTTTCCTGCCATTGGGTGTGGAATCGCTGACGATATTATCAAGCAGAGATCCGCCAACATAACATTCTCCAAAAACCGCTGGATCACATTCACTGGTGGAAAGAACGAAAAGGACATCCTTGGCAAGGAAATGCCCTTGTGTCATCAAATAATAGTATGATGATGGCACGCTGGAGAAGAATATCAATGAATATATCGCAATAAGAGCCAGTGTGAAGGCTACGAATGCGTCTAGTGAGAATATGAATGCCTTCATAGGACTAATGTATGTTCGGGCACAATTTAAAAACCATTGGTTTGTTCTCAATTTTTCCCCTTTAAACACCTTTCAGGTATCAATTTAAAATTTTCCCGTAGAATCATAGTTGTCGACTGCAGGAGCCTTGGTTTTCTGGAGACGACTGCTGATAAGAATATCCATATCAGACGATGAAGCATATGAGTGCGGGCAAAAACTAAATTCTTACCCTTTCAGCCTTACCTTAGACTGACTTCGCACCAATCTGTCAAATCATACATGTAACTCTTTGACTTCCGGTCTGTCTTTGTTCTGTTCACTGGTTGTAACTTATATTCGCCGCATTCAACTCTGCCCATAACAATTCCGTTGCCCTAACACCATTTGACGATTTGATCTAAGCCCATGATTTGCAGGTCAATCCGGCCATGTCTTTCGAGGAAAGCAACAAAAAGAATCCTATTACCTTCTTCAGAACCAACTTTCAGATTCCATATGAATTTCTCAACAGTGTCCTTCTCTCTATAGAGTCGCAGTATTTCGGATGCC